>JABZKE010000095.1 GCA_015257445.1 Nanosynbacter sp.
ACCCCCTCCATCGGGGCTAGAATCGTAAAGTGTTTCGGTAAATCCTGCCATGACCATTTTTTCTGCATTATTTTCTCCAATCTCATTATTCCGCTTCTGCATGTTTTAAGCGAATCGCTTCCTCATAAATTTCTTCGAAACGCTTCAAGGTGTGTCTCAAATCATGTTTTTTAGAAATTTCCAGAGAGTTCTTACTATATTCTTTTCGCAATTCTTCATTTAAAAGAATCTTTTTCATAGCTTCTTTAAAAGCCTCAACATTACCAGCTCCCACAAGCTCACCGTTAAAACCATTCACGCAAATCTCCCCCACCGCTCCAGCATTCACGGCTACAAGAGGTAAACCAGTTGCCGCCGCCTCGATTAAGACAATTCCTTGAGTCTCAGTCTCAGAGCCCGTAGCAAACATTGTACCCATGCGATAAACTTTTGCGAGTTCCGGCATCATAATTTTACCGAGGAATTTTACCTCATTACTAATACCTAACTCTTCAGCCAATTCTTTTAACCTCACTACATCGATGCCATCACCCACAATCACCAGTTCAGTATTCGAAATTCCGTCCGCTAGAAGCAAAGCAAAAGCTTTCACCACTACATCAATACTTTTTTCCGGATCCACCCGCCCGATGTACATAATTTTATCTTTACCGTCATCAAGCTGATATTTTTTCAAAATCTCCTGACTAGCTGGTGCCGGCTTAAACTGTGCTAAATCTACCCCATTCGAGAGCGCCTCTACCGGTACTTTAAAATATTTACGATTTTTTGGCACCAAATCACCAATTGCAATCTCGGTTGGCATCGTCGCATATTCAGAATTTTTCAAAAAACTCATCATGTGCGCCTTCAAGATCGCATTCGATAATTTTTTAAGCGGCTTTGGTTGTAAGAAAAATAGTTGATCAGTAATATTATCCGGATACGCGTGACCAGTTGAAACTAGTGGAACGTCTCGTTTCTTCACATAGCTCATTACCGCAAGCGCAATAAATTCCGCCGTCTGGAGATGTATCACATCTGGCTGAAATTCATCCAACACCTTCTTCACTTCCACCCAAGGGTTAACCGTCCACCAAATACCATTTTTATAAGTTAATCGCGGCAAAGGCATACCTAAAAATTCCGGATTCTCTGGCACTGGATTGATTTGGTCAGGATAAAAAGGGAATCGAATTGAAGACAAATGAACAGTCTTCACTCCAGTTTTTTCATCGATTTCTTCATGATATTCCCCCGTAAAACTTGGCGCGATCACCAAAACTTCATGACCCGCCTGAGCCAAGCCATTAGCTAAATTATGCGCAAACACCGCCACTCCATTCGTCATCGGATAATAAATATCAGAAGCAATCACAATTTTCATAATCTCTATTATATAACACTTTTAGTATCTGTTATAATTAAGCTATGGGTAAAAAATCAAAACCAAAGCAAACCTCTTCTGTCGCCGTCAACCGACGTGCGAGTTTTGATTATCATCTCGGCGATAAAATTATCTGCGGTATGAGCTTGACCGGACCGGAAGTCCGCCTAATTCGTGATCACCACGTCCAACTTAAAGGCTCATTTGTCACTATTAAGGATGGCGAACTCTGGCTAAACAACCTCACACTTGGTTCCGAAACCGCCCGCAACATTCGTCTGCTCATCACCAAAAAGCAGCTTCATTCACTCGAAAAATCTAAACAACTCGGCAACACCATCGTACCAACTAAATTATTTGGCGGCGATCGTTATATTAAAATCGAGGTCTCCCTCGCTACCGGTAAAAAACGCTATGACAAGCGTGTTTCGATTAAAAATCATGACCTCGATCGAGAGGCTAGAAAGCGTCTACATGTCTAAAATTCGTCTTTTTTCCTGGAACGTAAATGGCCTGCGTGCTGTCTTGAAAAAACAAGCTATTCAAAACTTTCTTAACACCGAAAATCCAGATTTTTGCTGTTTCCAAGAAGTTAAAGCTAAACCGGAACAAGTTGAAAAAGAAATTTTAGACACTCCACTAGAAAATTATCAGTTGCATTGGAATTCTGCCGAACGTCCAGGTTATTCTGGCACCATGACTATCGCAAAAACCAATTTACCAATTCTTTCTACCGAGACCAACCTTTCCGAATATTTTAAAAGTCCCGATTTTGACCAAGCAAAATCAGAGCTTCTCGAAAATGACGGCTTTGGCTCACCGTTTTCCGAAGGTCGCGTCCTCACGCTTGAGACCGAAAATTTCTATCTAGTTAATGTTTACACCCCAAATTCTAAAACTGATTTATCGCGCCTCAAACTACGTCATGAACTTTGGGATCCGCTCTTTTTGACTTATTTGAAACATCTCGAAAAAACCAAACCAGTGGTAGTCTGCGGTGATTTTAATGCCGCACATCAAGAAATTGACCTCGCACGCCCGAAGCAAAATACCAAAAATGCCGGCTTCACCCAAGAAGAACGTGAGGGGATTTCGGAAATTCTTAAACAAAATTTCATTGATACTTTCCGCACACTAAATCCCGACACCGCCCGCTATACTTGGTGGTCACACTGGGGGAAGGCGCGCGAAAATAATATCGGCTGGCGCATTGATTATTTCTTCATATCTAAATCACTCAAAAAAAATCTCGAATCCGCCGAAATTTACGAAACCATTCTCGGTTCTGACCACTGTCCAATTTCTATCACCCTAAATTTTTAATATTTTGAATTCTAATATCATGAATCCTAAT
>JABZKE010000096.1 GCA_015257445.1 Nanosynbacter sp.
TCATTTGTTGATGTAGAGGCGCGAGTGGGCGATTTAATCTTACGATGTAGCTTTTGATTTTGAAAAATTTTGGATGGGTCATCGAAAAAGCGAAATCGCCGTCGTTGGTTAATAAAATTAATCCCGAACTATCTTTGTCGAGTCTCCCCACAGTTTTTAGATTTTGATATTTTTCTGGTAAAAGCTCAAAAAGTGTCGGCGTGTCACCCTGACGCTTCTTGGAGCAAACATATCCTTCGGGCTTGTTCAAGATTAGATAGGTAAAACCTTTACGCTCTTCAATTTTTTGACCATCCAAAAAGATTTCATCGCGTGTTTCATCAAATCGACGACCTAGTACGGCGACTTCCTGATTAATTTTTACGCGACCGTCTGCGATTAAGTTGTCGGCTTCGCGACGTGAAACGCCAGTTTGTTCGGCTAAAAATTTATTTAATCTATACATTACCTAAAAATGGGTTAGGGTTATTAATTGGTGGTTGCGCTGGAGCGACAGGTTGTGTTGGCATGACGGGTTGTGTTTGTGGGATAGGCTGTGTTGGCGAAACGGATGGTGCTGACACTACGGGTTGTGCTTGTGCTACTGGCTGTACTTGTGCAGTTGGCATTGCTGGTTGCGCTTGTGCGACTGGCTGGACTGGGGATTGAGCTGGGGTGGCCATAAATTGTGTCATCATATTATCTGTAGTTGGAGCGGTTGCTGTAGTAGTCGGTGCGCCGTTTGTGTCATTTAAGACTTCATGAACAGCATTCACCACGTCTTCGATACCAACTTGGGATTTTACCAGGAAGCGATCCGCCCCTAATGATTCACCACGGGCTTTTTGGTCATCAGCCGAAAGTGCGGTCATCATAATTACCTTAATATTGGCGGTTTCTGGTGTCGAACGCAGAATATCGAGCATGTCAAAGCCCGAAATCTTTGGCATCATCACGTCGGAGATAATTAAATCTGGGCGTTCCTTTACTGCTAGGGCGAGAGCTGCTTCGCCATCACCTGCAGAAGCAATTTCGTAACCTTCCGCCGTTAATCTAATTCCGTAAATCTCGCGTAAGCTTTGGTCGTCTTCAACTAATAAAATTTTTGTCATCTTCTCTCCTTACTTATTTAAGATGTTTGGGTTAGTTGGCGTAATTGGTGGGGTAGGCATCGTTAGATTAGTAGGTGCAGCTGGAGTCGGGGCAGGATTGGCCGGTGTAATCGGAGCCGAGACTGGATTGGCTGTTGCAGCTGGAGTCGGGGCGGGATTAATTGGCGCGGTTGGTATGTTTTGCGTATTTGGTGTGGTTGGCGAAGCTGGTGTGTTTTGAGCTGGGGTAGCACTGTTCTGTAGAAATGAATTGGAGTGTATGGTTGACATAATTGGTGCCGCAGGAGTCATCGGAGCTACTGGTGTGGATGATGTGGCTGTCTCAGTTGGAGCTGCAGGTGCGGATGATGCGGCAGTCTCGAGATTGATTGCTGGCGCTGGTGTCTGAACTAGTGCAGTCGACACTGTTGGCGTCTGTGCTGGCGCTGGTGTTTGAATAGGCGCGTTCGTCATTGTTGGTGTAGTCGCTGGCTCCTGAGTTGGTATAGTCGACACTGTTGGTGCTTGCACAGGTGCTTCAGTTTGAATCGGCGTATTCATTGTTGTCGATACTGGCGCTACTGCTGGAATCGGCGTGGTCGTCTCAGTTGAAAACTGCATTGGCGCCGGAGCTTGGTTCTCACTAGGCTCGGAGACACTAGGTGTAGAGTTACTAGGAGCAGAAGCAGCAGAATTTTGTGGCGTCATTGCCTGAGTATTAGCCTCAATCTGTTTGCGACGGAGATATTCTTCATAAGTGAGGCGAGGGAAGGCCACATAGAAAGTTGATCCTTCACCGAAGGTGCTTTCTACCCAAGTCGAACCACTCATCGCTTCCACGCGTTCCTTCACAATATAAAGACCAAGGCCAGTGCCGCCGATGGTGCGAGTTTCCGAATTATCCGCACGATAAAATTTCTGAAAAACATGTTTGCTGTCTTCTGGGGAAATGCCAATACCGGTATCCGTTACATTGATCAAGACGCGGTCGCCATCGCCGCGCACATTTACCCAAATTCCACCCCCGTTATTGGTGTATTTAATGGCGTTTTCGATTAAGTTATTGATAATCTCACGCAGAAAATCTACATCGACCGCCGCAAAAACTTCTTGATTAATCACGCGCCCGCCGTTCATATTTGCAGAAGAGGAAGAACCAAAAGTGAAGTGAATATTCTTTTCGCTCATCTTCGGAATTTGGCCTTCGGCAATCGAGCGGACCGTCGAAGTCACCTCAATCGGTGTTAGGTGCGCTTTGATTCTTTTATCATCGAGCTTGGTCACATCTAATAAATCTCTGAATAATTTACCAAGATGTTGCGAAGATTTATGTGCCTCTTCCAAATATTTTTTTGCACGTTCGTCGATCGTGGCAGTTTTTGGATTTAAAGCCAATCCCAGATATCCTTCAATCGAAGCTACCGGTGTGCGCATTTCATGAGAAGCTGTCGAAATAAATTCGGTCTGCTCGCTCTCGGCCTCAAGCTCCGAAGTGATATCATAAAAAGTCACGATGCGTTCATTTTTTGGCGAGTGCGCGGTAATAATTTTAAAGGCAACTGGTTTTTTCTGCCCCTGTAGATTC
>JABZKE010000097.1 GCA_015257445.1 Nanosynbacter sp.
GCGCCGGCTCCTCTGAGGGTAGCTTGGATGCTGCGAATATCTTGAAACCAGCTCTCGCACGTGGCCTGATTCATCTGATTGGTGCTTCTACCATGGATGAATATCGCAAATCAATCGAAAAAGACAAGGCTCTCGCGCGTCGTTTCCAAACCGTGATCGTCGAAGAGCCTTCCGATATGATTACCGTGCGTATTTTGAAGGGGATTAAGTCGCATTACGAAAAACATCATGGCGTCATAATCCCTGATAAGATTATCGAAACCGCCGTCAGTATGTCGAAGCGTTATATTAATGATCGCTACATGCCGGACAAGGTGATTGATGTGATCGACGAAGCCAGTGCTATCGCTAAGGTTGCTGCTGATAAAAGTGGTAGCGGTGAATATAAAAAATTGAAAATCGAACGTGAATCACTCCAGCAGAAGATTGAAGAAAGTGCGGAAGCTGAGAATTTTGAAAAAGCCGCTCTCTATAAAACTCGTCTCGCTAAATTAGAGGAAAAAATCAAATCCCTCGAGCAGGCTGGTGTGGATGAAAATGTTTCACCAGTGCTCACTGAAGAAAATCTTGCCGAAGCTATTTCTCTCAAAACTGGTATCCCAGTTTCCAAGGTGCACGGTAGTGAATTGAAAGTTCTTTCGAAATTAGAAACCCATCTCGATAAGGCCATCATCGGTCAGGATGAAGCGATTCATGACGTAGCTAAGGCTATTCGCCGTGGTCGTTCTGGCATTAGTGATCCTAGGCGTCCGATTGGTTCCTTCCTCTTCATGGGGCCGACCGGTGTGGGTAAGACCGAGCTTGCTCGGGTAATCGCCCGCGAAGTTTTCGGTGGTGAGAATGCCTTAATCAAAATCGATATGTCAGAGTTTGGTGAAAAGCATAATGTTTCTCGCCTAGTCGGTGCGCCAGCTGGCTATGTTGGCTATGACGATGGTGGCAAATTGACCGAATCGGTACGTCGTCACCCATATTCCGTCGTACTCTTCGATGAGATTGAAAAAGCTCATCCAGACGTCTTTAATATGCTGCTGCAAATTCTTGAAGACGGGGTTCTCACCGACGGTCAAGGTAATCGCGTGAAGTTCAATAATACTATCGTTATTTTGACCTCCAACCTTGGTTCAGATGAAATGTATAACGACCAGGCCTTCGGTTTCTCTAGTCATCAAAAAACCAAGGACCAATTTATTACCGAAGATTACGAAGCTAGCAAAAATGCCGCGATGAAGGCTTTGAAGAAAAATATGCGTCCAGAGCTTATTAATCGTCTCGATGCTATCGAAGTCTTCCATGCGCTTTCTCGTAAGCAAGTCGAAGAAATCTTTGACAATATGATTGAAGATTTGAAAAAGCGTCTTGCCGAAAAAGCTATCGGCTTGAAGCTCGACACTAAGGTGCGCGACTTCCTTATCGAAAAAGGTTTTGATCCCAAAAATGGTGCCAGACCATTACGCCGGGCTATTGAAGATAATTTGGAGTCCTTACTTTCGGATGCAATTATTGCGGAAGAAATTTTGCCAGGACAAATCGCCCAAATTAGCTTAAAAGGTGATAAGCTTAAGTTAAAGATCGAAAGCACTGAAAAATAATATGGAAAATTCACCGTCACCAGCCTCTGTTGAATCTCGTCGGCAAAGTCACTCACTTGCCAACCTGCTCAGCGGACTTGTGATTTTTGGTACACTTTTCGCTGGTGCTTTTGCCTTTATCTGTCTGCAAGATGATATTAAGGGTTATGATTTTCAAATCTCTGACACTTTGAAGCCTTACGTCCAGAAACTTCATCTTACAGAAAAAGCTTCGAAGACTCTACTTGCTACCCACCCAGCCTTGCAAGAAAAGCAAGCCTTCAATCAGAGTTGTCACTCACATAATCACGAAGTTTACGTCCTGGGTTGCTATGTGCACGACGATGACCGTATTTATCTCTACCATGTCGAATCGAACGATCTTCCAGGGGTAATTGAAGTTACTACGGCCCACGAGATGCTTCATGCGGCTTATCAACGCGTCTCCTTTTGGGAAAAAGATCGCTTGAATGAGGAAATCAAAAAAGCCTACGATAAGCTCCCGGCTGATCATGAAATCCGCACCTCGATTAAGAGCTATTCTGAGGATGACTTCTATGATGAATTGCATTCACGTCTCGGTACCGAAGTCGCTGAGTTGTCGGAATATCTCGAAAAACATTACGCCGCCTATTTCCAGCATCGTCAGACTATCACGGATTTTAATCAGCAATATCACTCTGTTTTTCAAAAGCTTAATGACAAACTCACTTCACTAAAATCTGAAATTGACGCCAAGCAGGCTACTATTAATCAGCAAACTGAGGCCTACAATAATGAAACCAATGCCTTAAATCAATTAATCCTGGATTTTAATCGACGTGTCGAATCCGGTAGTATTTCTGGTTGGCGCTATCAGAACGAACGCGCTACTCTGGAAGCCCGCATCAATCGTCATGAAGCCACTTATCAGAGCATCCAGCAATCCATCGACGCCATTAACCAGCAAATTACCGAATATAACAACCATGTACTTTTCGAAAATCAGCTGATGAACCAGATT
>JABZKE010000098.1 GCA_015257445.1 Nanosynbacter sp.
AGCCAGAAAAAATAACCTCATCAGAGGTTATTTTCTTATTTGTTGCGCTTGCGCTTTTCGCTGTGCTTGTGATTGTTATTACGATTCAATTTAGAAATCACAATCTTTTTCTTTTTAACTGCCATATTTTCTCCATGCAGAATTAGTAAGATATTTTAAATATTATAGCATATCTTCGCTCTCTCGCAAGAAAAAAGAGACGCGAGAAGCGTCCCTTTTTGACAAATTTTTCAGAACTTGAACTAATCGGATTGTCCTCTAAGTTTTACGTAAGCTCAGAACTTGAACTAATCAGACTATTTTCTAAATTTTATGTAAGTTCAGAACTTGAATTAATCAGATTGTTTTCTTTAGATTTTGCGTAATTTTAAAAATTAATGGCAAGTCACTTTGTCGTCCGATACTTGCGGAAATCTCAGAAACCAGATCGTTGATAACCAGAAGCGCGCCCATCGTGTCCGCCTGTTTCAAGGTTTCATCGATCGCGTCTTTGATACTAGAGGTAATCCAGACCATCTTAGTATCAAACGTAAACACACGCTCCGTATCCACCAGGCCCGCCATCTTCATTTGCACTTTGCGTGTGAGAAATTGTTCCTGGTAATAATCTTTCAGATTACGAATCTTGCTCCGCTGTTCATTAATTTTCGGCTGCGCCACATAGGTATCGCAAGTCTTCACTGGTGGCATTTTCGATTCATTAATAATTACATTCCAATGTCCGCCCAGTTCAATCGAAAACGGCGACGTGCTGAGAATTTTCGATTCCGTCGGTCGATATTTAATATTTATCTTCTGGAAATCGTTAAAATGATTCACCAATTCCGAAAAAGCCGTGTAGGCTCGGGCTAGAGAATTAAGACTTACGTCAATCCACTCCCGCTCGGTCTCTTCGTTAATCGATTCACCTTCACGCTGTGCCAACTTGGAAGAATAAACCAGTACTGCATTATGAATTAACTCAATATTCAGCGCCTTCGCCAAAAACTGATCGTAATCTAGAAATAATTTCACAGAAGCAGTCAAATCTTCACCGATTAAGATCCAATAATTTAAAAAATGATCAGGTCGGATTACTTGGTTGATGAAATTAATCGAATCCTTCACTTTACTAAGGTTTTGCTTCAGGCGCGGCACCGTATAGTAAATTATCTGCATGTAGCGGCTGAGTTCTTCGTAGGCTTTCAATTCATCCGGCTCGTAAACATCCTTCATGTGCAGTGACGAACGATAATTATCGTCTAGCGCCCGCAGTTTTTGTCGCAAGCCATCCGTATAATAGAGAAAAGCCTGCATCTGATTTACCATTTCTTTTTCGTGATCAATCAGTTTGCTTAGGTCGGCATTAAAATCCACCAGGTCAGCATCTTTCTTTTTCATGTTCCCCTCCTTAGAAAAACTGTCAATTTTAAGTTACTCTTGTCAAGCAAGACAAATATATTATAACTTATTTTAGGCGCCTTGTCTAATCTGTTAATCTGCCTAAAATTCTGAACCTGCTTATGTTATAATTAAGCAAATGAATGAAGCACAAATCCAGGCAGCCAGGCGTGAAAATGAGGAAGAGGCCACCTCTCGCCGTTCGCTGACCCTTAATATTCCATACCTCGATATGCGCCCACTTGAAGAGCGCCTACCTCTGGTATTTGGCCTAATTGATATTGCTAAAATGCATAGCGACTACGTGCTGCCTTTACAAAAAGGTGGTGCCGGGGAGCCTTATCAATTTCTTGTCACCTCGCAAGCCCCACGTAGTACCATTAAGGAACTCACTGACCGTTTTAATGTCAATGGCGACGGCGTCGATTTCTTCTTGATTTCGAATAGTGGCTATCAAGCCATGATGTTGCGCTACGATCCGCCGAAAGAAGTGCATTACGACGACATTAAAATTGCCAGCGAGGGTGACTCCGAAACTATCGCCTCGGTTTCTCAAACCTTAAATTCTGTCGGTACCGACAAAGTCTTCGATTTTCTCTTGGATCAGGCGGACAAGCTCGGCGCTTCCGATATTCACATCGAAAATCTACGTGACAATATCCGTATCCGTATGCGTGTCGACGGTATTTTGCACCCAGTCGCTAATATTGAACGCGATCGTTACCGTGTCTTTATGGGTGAACTGGGTTCGCGCGCCGGGGTTTCTTCCGCGGCTACCACTCCACAATCCGGCCACATGCAAAAAGATATTTTCCGTGACGGCTCTTCGCATCTCCTAAACATTCGTGTCGAAACCGTGCCAACCATGTATGGTCAGGACGCCGTGCTTCGTCTCTTTAACTTTGATGAATCTTTGCTTAATCTCGATCTTTTGGGCCTTTCTGAATCTGAACTTGCCGCTATCCGTGAGGTAGTTTCGCACCCTCGCGGTCTGGTTCTCATGGTCGGTCCGACTGGTTCAGGTAAATCTACCACTCTCTATTCGATGCTTAATGCTCTAAATAGTACCGATCGCAAGATTATTACTCTTGAGGACCCAATCGAGTATGGCATTTCTGGTGTTTCACAAATCCCGGTCAATACTACCAAGGGTGGTTCTTTCGCTGACGGTCTCCGTAGTAT
>JABZKE010000003.1 GCA_015257445.1 Nanosynbacter sp.
GTTCGCACTTATTGCCGAGTAACACACGTTTAAGATATTTAAGACCGAAAGAATCGGCGACAAAATCTGTACGAATATAACCGGCAGTGTTCAAAGCGCTGATGATTTCCTTGAAAACTTTTGGGCGATAGGCTTTGAGGGTTTCCGGATGATATTGCATCATATAGTACAGAAAACGTACGTGCCAAACCAATTGATCCATGGAAAAATAATTTTTCTCCACGTAGCGTTCGGCGCGCTTGCTAAGCCCGAGTCCGGAAACGGATTTTAGCGTAGACGCAGGTTTACATTTAGGTTTCTTCATAGGCATGACCTCCATGGGTGAATCTCGGATGAGATTAGATAAAGTGACGATCGATGTTCGGATACTGAAGTCTAGCGGGTAAATAATAACCTCGGATGAGACTGAGTTTATTAAATTTAGCCATATCCAGTAACATATTGGACATATCATCACTGTAGTGATCGGCATAAAAATAATATTTATGCTGGTTTGTCGTGGTGGCACAGATTAATTCATGCTCGACGCCACGACAATACTCTTTGGCTACGCGCTCAAAATGCGTGATGAGGCTAGTGAAAATTTCTTCACCATCCTTGAATCTAGGGTCGCCATAAATCAGACCACCCAGGAGACATTTGCCGGAAATAGTTATTTCATGATCTTTAAGATGATGATAAAACCGGCTAAAGTCGATCATGACCTCCTGGCGATTAGGGTAACCATCCTTTTCTTCGAAAAAGAGTTGCCAATCTTTCAAAATAGTGATATTTTTGGCATGCGTATCGTGATGAATCAGGGGTAGTTTCATAATATCCTCCTCACAAGAAATGCACCTTAAAACATGGTAGGCAGGGTTCCAAAATTTTAAGGTGCGAGTAAAAACTACCTTTATATTATACAATGTGGTAGCTTTTATGTCAATGAATAACAGGGGTGGAGGTGTTGAAATTGGGTGAAACCAACTAAGTTTTCTGTTCGGTTTTTGTCCCTTGACTTTCTTTTATTCTTATGTTAGAATATGAATATTGATTCAATAGTGAATCATGCTGGTTGTCCCGAGGGGGATAGTTCTTTGAAAGGAGATATCGGTATGGGTATCAATGAAAATGGCAATGAAAACAAAGGCTTGTCGATCGACGAAAATTGCGACGCGAGGGTCTATCGGATTAAAGATGGACCATATCTGTCGGAGCTTTTAGAGGGGTTTAAGTTAGCTCATGATAATGAGCTAATGCGCATCGAATTCCAGGTGGAAACTGGAAAATTTCAAGCGAATAAGTGTTATGCGCAGGGAGAAGAGCTTCTTCTGGTGAAGGATTTTCAAATCCTAGAACTGAAATATTCTGACCTTTCTTATGATTACGTAAAAGTAATTGGAAGATGTTTGGCTGACTTATCTAGTGTTTGCGAGGAAAAAGCGGTTTATACTAAGTATAAATTCGATGCGAACTATGATGTCAAAAGACGCACGGGTAGTATTAGCTTTACGAAATATGGCTTAATACGAAACCGTAATTTAATTAGTAATGCTGGAAATGAATAACTTTGTTTTATTACCTTTTCAATCTTTTGACTGCTTAGAGATTAAGCAGTCTTTTTTATGTGAAAAATAAAGATTTCTTACATGGATGGTTTTTATAAAAATAAGTAATATGCTCTATGGTGGGAAATTTTAATAACAGAAAACCCCGCAACGAAAGTAGGATTTTTAAACAAGAGAAAACCCCGCGATGAGGCGGGGTTTCTGAAGATTTAGATGACATCGAAGAGGTCGCAATCTTTGATATAGAAATAGGCTTTCTTCATTAGTCCACGGACTTTACTAATCTTGCGATTAAGCCTCAACGCGGTCTCAGCGGTGGGATGACATTTACCATCCTCGAGTGAATACCGAAAACAAATAATCTGGTAAGTTAACTCGTCTGGTAAAACATCTTTGAGAATCTGTCGAATTTCCTCGCGCTGCTTTTCGGTGAGCGGAGTGAAATTTTCATACCTTTGATTGCCATAAGCGTAATCAGATTGATCAGAACTTCCCTGTTCTGGATTAATCTCGCAAAAATCTTCGAGATCAGCGGCGCAATTCCAAGCTTGATATTGCTCGGGCTTAGCCAGTCTGCGAAGCCGATTGAGGATAAAATCCTCGGGCTTAATGTCGTGTCGAATGTAGCCAGCACGATCGAAAGCGACATAGGCGTCCCAAAGTGGTTTTTCGAGATAACTAGCGTTTTTGGGTTGATGTTCCCTGAGGTAGGCTTCGTAGCGAACCTTCCAGAGTAACTCATCCGTGGTGCCAAATTTGCTGCTGAGGTAGCTCTCGGTATGTTTGCTGAGGCCCAAGTGGCAAATGTGGTCAAGTAAACTGGCAGATTTAACTGCTTTTCTCTCTACGGTGTTAGTTTCATGTTTCATATCTTTACCCTCCTAAAAATAGAAAAATGAAAGACCTTAAACTTTAAATCTTCTTTTAAGGTGCTCACTTTTCAGTGTATTGAAACGTCCTTCATACGAAGAATCGCCAATTAAGTCGGAATGACTTAATCTATGTATTTTAACATAAAAAGTTTGAAAAGTCAATGAAGATAACATCTTAGAAAATGGTTATGTCAAAAGAAGAATAGATAGAGTCTAGTAAGTTTCTTTAAAAAGAAAAAAGCCCCCGACTTCGGGAGCTTTCTGAATTAATGTGGGATATAGAAATCGGCATAACCGAGGTCATGCATGGCCTGGATGATTTCCTGAATGGAAACTTTGCCGAGATTACGAATCCTACCCCAATCGATTGAATCAAGCGCTAAAACGTCTTGGATAGTATTGATATTACGATTTCTTAGGCAGTGATAAGGCCTAGGCTTGAGATTCAAAATATCGATACTGGCGTGGCCGGGATCGTTCTTAATCAGGTACTTAGAAGCCATAATGGCTGGCTCGCTGGTGCCTTGACTAAGTTTTCGAAGCTCAATCAAGATATAATCACGGGTTTTAATTTCCTCTGATTGCTGAAGCCTTTTGAGTGCTAGTTTAAGCGCAGCTTCTTGACGACAGGCGGCGGAAGCGGAAATCGCTTGATGCGCCTCGACGAGGTCACGAAATTTCATAAAATCGTCTTTGTCCTGATGAATGAATCGTTTGTTGTCGCGTTTCGTAATGTGTTCGGTCATAGTTCCCCTCCTATGTATGAAATGTGCAATGTGTATGAAATAATACAATAATTATATTATAATATATTTTATAATTTATGTCAAAGAAAAAGCCCCGACAGGAGTCGAGGCTTCATAGATAGAGACAATTACCTAACTTCAAGTTAGATGAGATTTTCTTCTCTATCCGTGAGAATTTTGGGGAAATACTCTGTGGCAAATTTTAGATCTACGCCGAAGCAATTGGTTAGATTGGCGTATTTAGATAACTTGTACCTGTTGATTAATTTGCCACCATTAACATAGATAGCAGCAAGAATTAGCCACCCTACGGGGTCTTCGTAGTCTATGTTCTAGGAAAAGGATTTTTGAGCTAATTGCTCGATATCACCGCCAGCTGGTAAAAAGCTTCTCCGAATAAACTGATCGAAGGTGTATCCTTGATAACTGATTTCACGTTCAATTTCGCCGAGACTGACGTAATAAATGAAATCATGTACCGATACAGCTTCCGGTAGGTCAGCTAGAGTTTTGCCATAATCTACACTTGGTAGGTCAGACAGAGTTTTACCAGAATCTACACCAAGGTAACGATAGTAGTTAAGACATATCCATGGTTTAGCGTACTCACTAGGCTTGATGCCAATACTTGGCCATTTGTCGGGTGAAGAGTTGACGATATCGTCAATGATGCTTTTGATTGGAAAAAGTTTTACTTCGTCGACAAATATGGTGGGAATAATCCTACTGATTATACTGCGAATTTGTTCTGAGGTAATACTAAGAGTATAAAAGAAGCTGAGTATCTTAAATAGGTTATCTGGATAATCTGCATTACTCAAGATATAATCTTCAGATAATTCAAAAGTAGTCTGTGCAGAAACGCCATTAATGATCAAGTTATTAATCTCGTCGAGCGAATTGGGTTCAAGATTACCACGATAAGCAATCTGGTCCATATCAGCATCAAGCGAATGAAGGTATTGTAAATCTATCTTGTCAGACCATTCAGGTATAGAGTAGACAACTTGATTGATATCTAATTGCATACCAGCAGCTTGAAGTTCTTTAAACTGATATAGAATTTTTAAGGGATCCATAATCTTAAGAATCCGTTCCAAATCAATTCCAGAATCGTGTATTTCACGCCAGTGTTTTTTGAGAAAATCACGATCTGATTTGATTTTTTCTTGATCATCGTTTTTTGCTACGCGTTTCTCAATGTCCTGAAAAGTATTGCGCAAGAAGTTCTGGTCGATTTTTCCATGAGCGGTTACTGCAGTGTTCTTAAAAATACGTAATTTTCTAAAAATATTCATGATACCCCCTTTTTAAAGAGCTCGCAAAGTCTGCGCGAGCTAAACTTAAGTTTAACGAATATATTATGGCATGAGAATTATATTTTGTCAATATATCCGTTAAAGTCCAGGACCTTTGCAATGAAATCTTGCATAAAAATAAGGTAGCTCTAAGCTTATTTCTAGGAATTTATCAAGAATGCTATAATATGAAGCATGATAGTCGTTACTGCTGGACGAAAATATATCGATATCGACGCTTATGCGAGCATGATTGCTTATAGAGAATTGCTTAGGGCGACGACCGATAAGAAAGCATTAGCAATCTCTACTTCAAAAATGAATAAAACCGTGCCGCCGATGTTGCGTAGCTTGAAATATACGCTAGATAAACCAGTAGACACAGAAAAAGCAAAATTCGTGCTGCTGGATGTCTCAAATCCAGATTTCTTTGATATCTTCGTTGATCCAAATCGCATCATTGAGGTCGTTGACCATCATCCAGGCTACGAAGAATATTGGCGCCAGAATAAAGCCGTAAAGAGTCAAATAGAAGTAATTGGCGCAGTTTGCACACAGGTCTACGAACGCTTTGTTGAAGCCGACAAAGCGGATTTACTAGATCAAGATTTATGTAAATTACTCATAGCTGGGATTTTAGATAATACCATCAATTTGAGATCCAAAATTACTACAGAACGCGATAAAAAAGCTTACACGGAGCTAAAGAAACTCGGTGGACTAACAGATGATTTTGGTCGAGAATATTTCAGGGCTTGCGAAAGCGAACAGATGCAAGACCTAAAAACTGCAATCATAGACGACATGAAAACGGAATGGGTTAGTCCATTACTTCCCGAGGCAATTGGCCAGATAATTTTATTTAATCGAGATAGAATTACAGAAGAATTATTAAATGAAGTTTTTGCCAACTTCGATAAGTGGATGATAAATATCATCTCCCTTGAGGATGGGCGGAGTTATCTTTACTGTGACAGCAAAGAAACGCAATCTGGACTAGAAAAACTGTTTGACACAAAAAGCAATCACGAAAATCTTGTGGTGCTTAACGATTTTATATTGAGAAAAGAAATCCTAAAGCGCGCAATTGAGTTTAATAATATAGAATATGACAGAGTGTGAGGTAGAAGCATTGATTCGAAAATTCCATGCAATTTTAGAGCCGGATTTTCCTGAATGGCTGCAGGAATATATTGAAACACCAGTCTTACAGAGGCAGAAGCACATCAGTATCACTTGCGGAACGATTTATTCAGATTTGTTTAAAAATCAGAGATTTTATTCAAGTTTAGATCATGCAGTAGGGGTAGCTTTGGTGGTTTGGCATTTTACCCACGATAAAAAACAAACTTTGTCGGGACTTTTTCATGATATTGCGACCCCAATTTTTAAGCATTGCGTGGATTTTATGAATGGCGATCATTTGATGCAGGAGTCGACAGAGGATTTGACGAAAGAGATGATTGCAGAGTCGCCAGGAATCAGTTGTTTGCTTAAGCGGGACGGTATTCTAATCTCAGAGGTGGACGATTACCACTTATATCCAATTGCGGATAATAACACGCCGAAGTTATCGGCAGATCGTTTGGAATATTCACTGGTGAATATGCTGTTCGCGTATGGAGTGGCAGATTTGGTAGAAATTCGTGAAATATATGCGGATATCGTGGTGCAATTAGACGAAAATGGGGTTAAAGAATTGGGATTTCAAACGAAAAAAATCGCACGAAAATTTGTTAAACTAACTTCGCAATTATCTATATTTTATCGTGAAGACCGAACACGTTATTCAATGCAGTTTCTTGCGGATATTTTGAAGAAAATGAGTGAATCTGGAAGGATTTCGGTGGCAGATTTATATCAAATGAAAGAATCGGAAGTGATTGAAATGATTTTAGCTTCAGATTATAGGGATGCTTTTTTGGCTTGGCAGAAGGCAAAGAAAATAAAGAAGGCAAAAAGTCTTGAGCAATGTCCGGACGGAGTGTACGTAGTGAACTGCCAGGCGAAAGTGCGCTATATTGATCCGTTATGGCAAGGTGAACGGATGTCGAAAGCTTGTAAAATTGCAAAGAATTATATCGAAAAAAATTTGGCCTATAAAATGGAGGGATATCTGTATCTTCCAGGATTAAAATTAACATAAAAAAGCCCCGACCAGGGTCGAGGCTTATTTTTTTTGGGAATTACTGAGCTGATTTATCCTCCATGAATCTTTTGGCAAAATCATAGTCTTCTGATTCAGTATAATTTGACGGATTGCCATACTCAAGGAGTTTTTCCCGGCTAACCAATTTACTACCCGAGTCATTGAGATAAGCTAGGACAAGCCAATCAGTCGGGTCATCATATTGCAATCCTGCGTAGTTAGCTTCTTTGGCTAATTCTTCAATGTCACCCTCAGCTGGCAGATAATTACAATCAATAAACTGCTTAAATGTCAGTCCACGATAATTAACTTCGCGCAGAATATACGAAAGTCCGGTATTCTTGATGAAATCCCGTACAGATACGGCAAACGGTAAGTTTTTTAGTGTCTCCCCAGGCTCTATGCCGAGATAGTTATCGCGGTAAAGACAAATCCAAGGTTTGACATATTCGTTAGGATTGACCCCAATGCTGCACCATTCGTCTCGCGACGATATACACCATTTGGCTCTCGACGATCTAACAATTTCGTTGATGAGGTTAGCAATGTGTGGTAGGTTTGGTTCATAGATGAACTTCATTGGGATGATTTTATTAATCATTCTACGAATTTGTTCCGCACCAATATTTTGTTTGTAAAAGAAACGGAGATCATTAAATAAGCAATGTGGATGATCCACACGGCTTAGGAAGTAATCTTCGGACAACACAAAGGTAGTTAGTGCAGAAACGCCATTATTGATCAGGTCGTTAATCTCGTCGAACGAACAAGGCTTGAGATTATAATAGTGAGCAATTTGGTCCATATCGGCATTTAAGGAATGAAGGCGATGTAGATCTATTTTATCGTGTCCATAAGGTACTAATAGGGCAATTTGATTAATATTTAAGTGTGCACCAGCATCTTGGAGTACTTCAAACTGCTCAATAATATCTAACGGGTGTAAAACTTGAACGATTTCCTCTAAGTCGACGCTAGCTTCATGCATTTTAGGCCAATGCTTGGCTAAAAAGCTGTAGGCTGAACTTAACTTTTCCTCGTCTTCCGATTCCTTAATGCATTTTTGTAAAGCTTGGAAAATGTTACCCCAAAAATTCTGATTAAATTTTTTGCAGAAAGTCGGATTAAATTTTTCGCGAGCGATTACAGCGGCATCTTTTAAAATGTGTAATTTGTTAATGATATTCATATTTCCCCTCCTTGAATTAATCATTGAATAGTAAACCGACGTATTGGTACTTGTAAGATGGTTGATACTTGAAGAAAATTTGGTCAAAATCACTGACGCTTAGTAGTTTAAAACGATATTTCTGAAGCGTGGATCGTGTACGAATTTCTGTTGTTTCATAATAATTCCCCTTTCTTTTAAAGATCTCGCAAAATCTGCGCGAGCTAAACTTAAGTTTAACGAATATATTATGGCATTAAGATTATATTTTGTCAATGTGTCGTAATGTCTCATGGCTTTTGCAAAAGTAGTGAGCGTTATATGAAAAAATAAATTAACATAAAAAAGCCCCGACAGGTGCCGGAGCTTTGTGATTAGAGAATTGTTGCAAGAGTTAACCTTCTTGCTTTGCTGAAAACTGTTCGATGAAACTCTTGGCGAGATAATATTCCTCACTGTTGTATTTTGAGATGTCGCCAAATTCGAGGAGCTTTTTCCGATCGATAAGTCTACTACCAAAGCTACTGATGGCAGCTAAGGTAAACCAATCAACTGGATTATCATACTGCAGCTTCGAGTGTAGAGCGCTCTTAGCTAGGTCTTCGATATCACCATTAGCCGGCAAAAAGTTGTATCTGATAAACTGATGAAAATTCATGCCACGGCGGTCGAATTCGTACATGATGTACTGAATATCGATGCAGTGAATGAAATCTTTTACGGATACGGCTTCTGGTAGATTGGATAAGGTAACGTCAACATCAAATCCCAGATAATCATCACAATTCAGGACAACCCAAGGTTTAATGTAATCGAGGCAATCAATACCGATACCAAGCCAGTCATTCCGGCCATCATCACTTACTATATCATCGAGGAGGTTAGCTATAATTGGAAGCTTGGACTCATCAATGAATTTAACCGAGATAATCTCATGCATGAATTTGGAAATTTGCTCTTCAGTGATCCCATGCGAATGGAAAAAGTGAAGAATCTCGCATAGACTATCTGGATTATTTATACAACTAAACATATAGTCTCTAGATAATTCAAACATGGTCTGGACGGAAACGCCGTTGATCATTAGATCATTGATTTGGTCGAGTGACTGAATTTCAAGTTGACCACGACGAATTAGTTTGTCCATATCGGCATTCAAAGAATGAAGTCGATGTAGGCCTTCGTAATCAACTTCTCCGTCAATCAAACCAGCAATTCGATTAATGTCGAGTTGCTGGTCAATTTTGTTAAATTCCTCGAATTGATCAATGACATCCATTGGATTCATAACCTTTACAATTTCCGCTAGGCAAATTCCGGCGGCAGGTATTTTTCGCCAATGTTTGGCAAGGAAGTTTTGAGCGGATGCGATTTTTTTCTCATCTTCTGAGTTAATGACTGTGCGTTCTAATGCCTGAAAGAGATCACACCAGAATTTCTGGCTTAATTTTTCACTGGTAAAAACAGCGGTATCCTTTAAGATATGTAATTTGTTAATGATATTCATATTTTCCCCTCCTTTTTTGAACTAATCATTAAACAACAAGCCGACGTATTGATACTTATGAGACGGCTGCTTCTTGAAGACATTGTAGTCAAAATCACTAACATCCAGTAGTTCAAAACGATGTTTCTGCTTGGCGTTAGGATACTTGACCGGATCCAATTCCTCAAAGAACTTCTCGTACGAACGAACATGGAGTTGAAGATCGTCATAAAGTGCCAAATAAACTACTTCTCTTTCTCCGGTGTCATTATTGATGGCAGTATCGATGAGGAGATAGGATTCTCCCTCGAAATGATGATAGATACCACGCGTTTTGTACCTTGGATCATGGACAAATTCTTTTTCTTCCATAACAATTCCCCTTTCTTTTAAAGAGCTCGCAAAAATTTGCGCGAGCTAAACATGAGTTTAACGGCTATATTATGGCAGAGTATCTGGGGTTTGTCAAGGTGTCGCACTTGCTGTATTTGGTAGGTGATGTGGTTTACATTGACACATTAGCATAAGTATGTTAAAATATAGTGATTAGCTTTATCGCTAAGTGGTTGACCTCGTAACGTATGCCGAGGTGGTTCTTTTACAGGAGGTGTTGTATGCACAGTGAAGTAAGAAATGGTGATTCATTGGCTTTTGAAGTAATGAATGGACCAAGCAGGGATCGCATTCATATTGCAAATATGTATGCTTTTGATCAGAATATGTCGATTGATCTGGAATTTAAGGTAGTTTTCGCAAAACGGGAAAATCCGGCTGGTGGAACGACTCGAGATTTTATGGCATTGAAAAATCTGCAAATCATGGGGGTAGTTCACACTGATCGCACTGGATATGATTTTAATATTCAGGGAACTTGCGATGCGGACGTGAAATCTCCGATGAACAAATGTAATACTTATCGAAATTTTCGTTTTTCGATGGATTACAATGCGAAGCTTCGCACAGGGTCACTGAGATTAAAGCCAATGAGGTTTTAGGTGATGCTTGGATGCACAAATTATTCTCGACGTCAGTAGTTTTTTGATTTTAAGAGTTTTTAACTTAGAAAGGTGGGGAGATGATTAAAAATTACTTATCACATGTCTGCCGAATTTTGGATGATAATGATGAAATACTAACGACATACCAACCAGAAGAAGGGGCGATTGAAATTGAGGCAAAAAGTGTTCTACGTGAACATATCGGGGTGGTGCCAATTTTCCAAATTACGTACTCACAGATGGCTGGTCTGCCAAGTTATGAAGAGGGGGTGTTTTATATCGTGAAACCAATTGTGGTGCGGGCGGCCAAGGATCTCGGTCGAACGATTGACGATCTGTTTCTGCCAGCGTTTCCAGTTACGGATGACGAGGGGGCGCTGATTGGTTTTAGGGGGCTAGCTTCTGCGCGTGACTTATAAGACATTCACCTTCGGGCTCGGATTTATCCGGGCCTTTTTTAATGAAAAAATCCCCGGCGAACCGAGGATTTTTGAGTGATGAAAGAGGATGAGAGAGCGAAGATTAGAAAATTCGATCTTAGGGGATCTGAGATTTAGATTTCTTTCTGATTGAGAACTTTACCGTATTTGATGCGTTTATTTTTCGATAAATCGCATCGTTTAAAGAGTTCTACGAGCTTTTCCCGATTGATATTGGTGGCACCATATTTAAGCAGAGTAACGCCAATTCGAAGTCTATCTTCTGGTGGACAAAATAGATTATCATGTTCAAATTTTTCAGCCAGCAAATCAATCTGACCACCAGATACTAGGTAATTTTTGGTGAGAAAATTCTCAAAATTGTTACCATATCTAGTGGCAACGTAAACTTGCTGAATATTAAGAAGCTCAAGAAACTGATTGATAGTGATTGTAACTTTTTGAGATTAGGCTCTATTGATATGAAATCTTGGAAGTTCATATTAACCCAAATTGGTCGATAATCGTCAAGATTGATGCCGAAGATGGTCCAATCGAGTGGGTCAGCGGCCATGATACTCTCGTGTATTTTTGGATTGCAGTGGTCTTTAATCCAGGCGGCAATGAGACCGAGTGAAAGATTCTGCTGATAGAAAAAATAGAGTAGACAGTAAACATTAGCAGGTTTTGGAGATTCCTTGACGAGGAGCTGGTTGGCCATCACGAAAATCGTCGTGAGGTTGACTCCGAGGACGCGCATTTCGGCGCATTGAACTTCGAGATCATGCTTAGTTTCGATCTTATAGCAGTTCATGGCGATAGTGTCGATATCGACACCGCGTTGCTGAAATTTTTTGAGGTTTCTCAGGATAAAATCACGGCCTTTGATTTGAATTAACTGGTACATTAATTCATAAGAATCGACATGGACCTTAGAGGCTTTGATTTTGTCGTAGTGACGCCAGATGTAGCTGGGGCTAAGTAGTTCCCTAACCTCGCTGGGGTTGGCGCCGGCCGCTAGAAGTTCGGACCAGATGGTTTGTGAAATTCGATAAACTCTGCCACGCTCCGCTTTGGTACGAGCAAGCGTCATGGCGGTGTAAAGCGCATCATGTAGGTCAAGATATCGCTTGACGTAGGCGGGCGTGCGACAGACTCTGGGTAGTTCCTCGAAACTAGATTCCGCGATTTGAAACATAATTTGGAATTTTTGATTCATATTTTCCCCTTTCATTTTGTAAAAGAACGTGTAATAGATACAAAGTTTCCATTTATTATCACATGGGATGCTTATTTTGTCAAAAATTGGGACTTTGATATGCTGGGACGGGTGAAGCGTGAACATAATCTATGTAGTGGTATGGATCAGGAAAGGCGATAGTCTATGCAGTGGTGCGGTCCATGAAGCATAAGCTTATAGTATAATGGAAGAATGAATCATAATTTGGCGCCAAATGGTTTGGAAAAAGCGGGAGAACAGGAGGTAAGTGATAATTACCTGAAGTTGATGCAGGCGCTAAAGGGGGTGGAATTCTTGGGGGAGAAAAAGATGAAAGCTGAAGCAGAGCAGGTTGAAGCTGTGAGTGATTTTGACCTCGAGGGGATTCTGGGTCACAAGGAAAAATTGGTATCAGATACAGAGAAGGAACATAGTCAAGAATATTTGATACGAGAAAGACATGAAATCATCTGTGACCGTGACCATATTGAAAACCAGCGAGTGGATGTGGTAGAAAATCTGGAAAATCAGACTTTGGAATACCGCTTTAAGTTGCGTGAACCTTTGGCGGAAATTTCAGAATTGGGGCAGAAATTACGTACCGAATCACGCGAAAAAGACGGCGTGGCGGAACTTCAAAGTGGCACTTCGGTGAGACTTGGGGAAATTACCTATCGTGATTTGGAAACGAAGCGTGAATTTCGACTCTGTGATGCTCTGGTGTTTGAGAGAAATGGAGTTAAAGTGTCTTTGGCGGATGCGACGGCTCGAGAATTAGGCGACGGGGTGATTTCTAGGAAGCGTAACACTAGTAATTTAGTACGAGCGGCGATTGGTTTGGTGCAAATGGAAGTGCCAAAAGCGATGGATGACATGGCGGCGCAGCAAATAATGGACGAAATTTTTAGGCAGGACCTCGGAGTGGAAGACGCTCTAGGTGAAGTTTCGGAGACGGCGGAGCGCGATTATAAAATAGCGAGATATAAGTGGCAGTATAAACTAGATGAACTTAGTCCGGATCAGATTGGGCGCGCGGAAAAATTGACGCGTAAAGAGGTTTTCCCGGGATATTCGACTTTTGTGGAGTCTGGGAAGCATGATGAATATTTAGCGAAATATGGTAAGGATGTGCGCGCAGTGCATATGCTGAATTCAATGAGTGTGGACTCGGTTTATCAGGTATTAACTACGGGCTTGATGAGTACGACCGAGCGGTTCAGCCGGGGAGTGGTAAAAAATGGAATTTCCTCGGTACTGGATATTGATTCTGGGGGTGCGGACAATGTGTTCACTAGGATTATGAATGCAGAGCAACGCAGTAAAATTCAGAATCATACGGTGGTATTGAAGCCGGAAATTTTTGATCGTACGGATTGGTATGCCTATAATGTGGACTCTTATGGTTCGACGAATGAGGCGCACTTTGCGGGGAGATTGGCACCGGAGGAGATTTTTCAGCGCACTATGGGTGATCTTAAGCATTATTCGGCGGACAATGAACAAATGTTTCGTACGGGTGTCGGGGTGGATTATATTGAAGCGATAGAGGTGGACGAACTGGACCGTGACGAGT
>JABZKE010000099.1 GCA_015257445.1 Nanosynbacter sp.
CTCTCGCTTCCGCCATTAAAATAAAATAGACCCAGAGGGTCTTATTTTATTTTAATTATTTTTAGCGATTCCCTTTGTTGTGCAAGAAATACACCAACGCCGAAACGAAAGCTCCCAGTGTTACCATGCTACCTACTGCTGTAGTCGCTATCATTGTTGCAGTAATACTTTCTTCCGTCATATGACCCAAGCGACTATAAATAAATAGTGCAGCTTCATTATTCGTCACATCTGACGCATCCTCTTTTTCCGAACTCTCGCAAAGTCGGGCATTTTTTAAGACTACTTTTTCCAATCTTTCACTTTTATCAAAACAAATTGCTGGCACATTATCCACTTCGACCCCTGCACGCATTGCAGTCTTAATTTGACTCACACCCCAAACCGTCAAAGACCCCGACACAAATCCTAAAATTAGTAGTAGCACCGTATTGCAAACCACGAAGCGTTTCTTATTATTTTCTCTTCCCGCCATTTTTTCTCCTTAAGGTTATTTATCTTCATTATACAAAAAATTATCAGAAAAAAGATTGCGTTTTCCGCAATCTTTTATGCCCCTCATTTTATTTCGCGTCAGTCGAAGTTTCAGTTTTAATTTCTTTCAGCACCACAATCTGGCTACGCAAATACTTCTGGAAATTCGTGTAATTATATAACGAGCCTTCCGAATAAGTTGAAGCACCCGCTGGAATCACTACACTTGATAAACCAATTCTCCCCGTACCAAATTGATCAATCGTTGAAATCGGCTGAATCCCCCCTTCCAACTTCGTACCAAAATCAATCAAAGTCCTCACTTCCGACATCACAATATTAGTTCGCAGATTATCCCCCAGTCCATCAATAATACTCATCACCTTACCCGGATTCATCAAAATTCCGATGCTACTCACCTTATTTTTAATCGCATTCATAATTCTCTGCTGATTAATCTCGCGGTCAAAATTACTCCTCGAAAGACCGTAATCCCCTGGTGCACAGGCTGCATTGCGGGCTCTCGCAAGCTTCATCGCGAGATCCCCGTTCATGTTGTAATACATGCCTTTTTTCAAATCGATATTTTGACATGAATCATGAATCCCATCCTCATCATCCGCATAAACATCCACATCAATCCCGCCAATTTTATCCACAATCATTTTTACCGCACCCCAGTCCGCCGCCACATAATAATGCATCGAAAGACCCGTCACCTCAGAGATTTTTTTCGCAAAATATAGTGATGCCGCATCCTTCGCATTACTTACACTCATCGAATTCTTATATTCTTCCAACGCACAGAGATAGATCGCATTAATCTTTCCCCGATCTCCTACCGTACAGCTCATCGGCTCACTTCCTGCCACCGAATAGTTCACCCAAAGATCCCTTGGCACACTAAAAACTTTCGCCGTTTTATATTCCTGATTAATCGAAGCCACCAAAATCGAATCAGTTAATTCTTGCCCACCGTGGCCTTTTGCATCTTCTGAAGTACCAAAAATCAAAAAATTCGTCTGGCCATTTTCATCCTTCTTTAATTCCGAACTGATTAAAATATCCATCGGATTACCCTTAAATACCGCGGTCGAATGAGAAAGCAACATATACATCAAAGTGATTGCCGTAATAATTAAAACCAAAATCACCGACAATGTAATCATCACAATTTTTGCCCAAAGTGGCACCTTGTTCTTGTCTGATTTTTTTGTCGTTGGTTTTTTGGCTTTTACATCAAGTTCCGCTTCTGCTTTTTTTGAAATAGTTTCTGCATTTTCTGGAATCGCTTCCGTTTTTTTCGATTCTGCTTCTGCTTTTTCTAAAACCGCTTCTGCTTTTTTCAATTCCGCTTTTGCTATTTTTTCAGCATCCTTTTTCGGCATCACATTTGAGTCGACTTCATTCGAAACTGCTTCTGCTTTTTCTACCGAATTTTTAGCCTCAGAAAAATTCCTCACAGCCATTTGTTTCTTGCTGTGATTGTGATTTTTCTTTTGATTTACCCCACTTTTCTTCGACTTTTTTTTCTTTGCCATAAAAACCCAATAAATTTCTACATAATCATAACATATTTTTCTTTTTAGTTTATAATAAGACTAATGACACAAGAGGTAAATAATCAACAAACATCCCCAAACAATTTGATTGAACTTCATGATATTAATCGAGTTTTTGGTATTGGCGAAGCAGAATCTTACGCTCTCCAAAATTTCTATTTGCAGGTCAAACCTGGTGAATTTATTATGATCATGGGCTCATCTGGCTGTGGTAAAACCACCCTACTTAATATTCTCGGTTTTCTCGATCGCCCGACCTCTGGCCAATATTTTCTAAACCAAACCCCGACCTCTCACTTCAGTAGTCGTCGTCTTGCCAAACTTCGTTCCCAAAAAATTGGTATTATTTTCCAAGAATATAATCTCATTCCTACTTTAACCGTTCTCGAAAACGTTGCCCTACCTCTTATTTACGCCGGAGTCAGTCACACTAAGGCCATCATTAAAGCCTCCGAAACTCTAAAAAATTTCGACCTTCAAACTAAAGAATATTATTATCCATATCAGCTCTCCGG
>JABZKE010000100.1 GCA_015257445.1 Nanosynbacter sp.
AGCAGCAAAGTTAAAGAAATTAATCTCGCCAATAAGAATTTTGAATCTGTAGTTAATATGACACATTCATTTTCGAACTGTCGAAATCTTACAAATCTTAATTTATCTGGCGTAAAAACTTCTAATAAGTTGAAATCCATGTATGAAACCTTTGGCTCAAGCACCATGGAGACACTCGATTTGGCGGGCTTTGATACGTCCGGGGTTGACGATGTATCGTATTTATTTGAAACTGCAAAAATTAAAACTATATATGTTTCTGAAAAATTCACTATTAAGCCATCAATTCCAGACACAGATATGTTTGAAAAAGATACCAATCTTATAGGTGGTCAGGGCAC
The DNA here is from genome assembly GCA_015257445.1 of Nanosynbacter sp. Classification (GTDB taxonomy): domain Bacteria; phylum Patescibacteriota; class Saccharimonadia; order Saccharimonadales; family Saccharimonadaceae; genus Nanosyncoccus. The sequence goes on from JABZKE010000100.1 coordinate 342, forward strand.
TACTTATAATAACTCGCATATGCGTAAAGACTACGCTCGCATCGACGACCCAAGTAATGGTAAGCCAGGTTATTTCACTTATAAGGCTGCCCCTTAAATTACTTGTGGTCGTAAAATAAAAAACATCACAAAATATTTCCCTGAAAGAACCGGTCCCTCCAAGCCGGTTTTTTCTCGTTTAAAACTTAAAATATTTTCTCTTGAAAAAGAGTTTATTCATATAGAATGGGTACTATTTATTAGTTTAAATCCTAAATAAAAATCTCATCCACTGGTGGAAATTCGAGTTGTCTTGTTCTGATTTGTTCGAACTAAACTTTTGGTTAGCATGTTTTTGTTTCGCGATGTCACTATTAATCGGTAGCATTACCATAGTCTCACCGCTAGCTTTTTTATCCTGTAACTTTCGTGCCATCAGTTCCTGATATTCTTCGGAAGCATAGTATTGATTTTCCAGTTTCATATTTGAAACTTTAAGTTCCATTAGTTGTTTTTCTTGCAACTTCGTATTCAAAGTCTGTTGCAGGTTCCAATTTTTTGTAATCGATTGCACGGAAAAATAAAGCAAAAACACAAACATCGTCGGTAGCAACAAAAACATAATTCGCTCTTTACTAAACAAAGAGTGTTTTACCCAGTAACGCAACTGATTAAGCTTCAGATGTAATTGAATTTTGTTATTTGTTTTCATAATTAGAATTCTCAAGAATATCTGGTGCCACCCTAATCCTTTCCCCTATTATAGCATTTTATGATAAAATAAAACTACCTTGGGGGCGTAGCTCAGGGGTTAGAGCAGGCGGCTCATAACCGCTTGGTCGTTGGTTCGAGCCCAACCGCCCCCACCAATTAATCTCTGTTAGAGATTAATTGGAACGGCAAACTTGCGAGTCATAACTTTTCGGCATCTCTTAGCCGATTTTTTATGCCGAAATCTAAAATCGCGTTATAAATCTTTCACCAATTCCAAAACACGATTTTCCCGCTCGACCGTATTCTTTTCAATTGGTTCGCCTTGAAAATTTTTATTCACTCGAATTGCTTCATCTATTGGCACAAATTTTAAGACAAATCCCAACTCTTTTTCGCCATCGTCCAGACTTTGTATACCGATCTCATTCTCAGTCTCACATAAATAATAGTAATTATATTGCACCAAAATCACATCTTTGCCATCTTTTTGCATCTTTTGTGTTCGCAAAACTTCGCCAAATTCTCGCACTGATTCGGGCTTCAAAATCATTCCGGTCTCTTCTTTGACTTCTCGTTTCAAGGTTTCAAGATGCGTCTCATTATCTTCAATCCCACCACCCGGAAATTTATAAAAATGATATTTCTCACTATAAATCATTGCCACCTTACCGTTTTGATCCAAAATAATCCCGCGCACCGACGGGCGATAAAACTTTTCTAAACTCAAATCATAATCTTTTAGATCAATCGTAAAAAGTCGCTGCATAATTCTATTGTATCATTACCTATTATCAATACCCCACAAGTGCTTTTTTGACAAAGTAATACTTGGCTGTAACATACATTGACAAAATAACATAAACATGATAGAATATAAGTACTAATTCAATAGTGGATTAGGTAGGCCAGCCCATTTTACGAATGTATTTGGGTCGTACTTTTAAAAAGGAGGTATTCGGATGAATACAAGTAAGAGTGTAACCAATTGTTTTAGTATCATTAACGGACCAAGCAAGAGTGTTTTGTTTGATTCGTGTCTTTACGCTTATAGTACGGATGCGAATGTCCATGTGAATTTCTCTATTTCACAGAGTTGTTCAAGCCACAGTAATGATGCCATTAAGCTGTATCTACCTATGCAAATTACCGATACTGTGATAACCGGAATTCAGCATGAAGACGCTTCTGGGGAGAGCTTTAACCTAGAAGGTTACTGTAAAGTAGATATAGATTATCACATTCGGAATGATGGTGTTTGCCGTTATCAGTATCGCCGATTTACGGCTTACTATAACAGCAAGAGCCGTAAAGGAACTTTTACTCTTGTTTCTAATTGAGAAATACTTCCTTTATAAAACCTATGTACCCGGGCGTTTAGTCCGGGTATATTTTTTTGATGTAGAAATCTAAGCAATAACCCCTTATCTACCTCTCGTAAGTTAGTCTATGGCTCTAGCTACTCTAACCCCTCAAGTGCAACACCTTGAGACTTATAGACCTCGAGTGGAGT
>JABZKE010000101.1 GCA_015257445.1 Nanosynbacter sp.
TCCTAGCTATCTCACTCTGAAAGAGGCTCTTCGTCGCAGCGTCAGTTTTACCATAGAAGTTTTCTTTAGCCACAATTCGACCAACTTTAGCGTGTTCTGGGAAAGTAATCATTATTTAACCACCAAGAAATTAATTAGTTCAAAATCGTCGAGTCCTGAAATCTGGTTAGTTAGCACTGTAGTTCCGCCAGCTTTAAAGAGGCTAGCAATATCTTTTTCTTCTTTAATATTCACGATGTTATAAATCGAATCAGAAAGAAGCTTCGAATACTTATCCATTTTCTTTCCATTCTCAGTTTCAGTGTTAAAGCTAGATACCAGCGAACGATCTGGAGTATCTTTGTCTTTACAGAGTAAGCGCATTTTATCAAGAAGGGATTTAGGATTCAGATGATCTACGAAAATCTCGCCACTATTTTGAATGTAAACTAAATAGAACGGATGCAAACGATTCTGTTTATCGATATTCACGCCCGAGTTGATATTCTTGAGAATGTAGATTACACCAGCCGGAGCTTCGTCTCTAATAGCTGCCGCGGTGGCACTAATTCCGAATGGAATATGGTCTGCGTCACCATATTTCTTATGAAGTTCTTGTAAGTCCATATGAAACTCATTAAGCCCAAGATCCATAATCGATACGCCACTATTCATTTCTTCGAGATCTACGACCTCTTTCTGGAGTCTTTCAAGTTGCTCTTTGCGATATTCTAGCTCTGGATCAGTATTCTCGAGCACATCACCGCCAGCACCAGTAATCGAAATAAGTTTAGTGCGGTTTTCGACACGTGCTTTAAGGTTGATATATTCGTCGAGTGTAACATTTGGCCAGAAGTTCACGAGCTGAATCTGCTTATTATCTGAACCAATACGATCGACACGTCCGAAGCGCTGAATAATACGAACCGGGTTCCAGTGAATATCATAGTTAATTAAAAAGTCACAGTCTTGCAAGTTCTGCCCCTCAGAGATACAGTCTGTTGCGATAAGGATATCAATGTCTTTACCGGCAAAAGCTGTTCCAAATGCTTTACGGTTCTTTGACTTCGGACTAAAACAGGTAAGAATGCTATTAAAGTCTTTCGGAACGCCAGAACAGTTAGTATCCGGGTTCTTACTACCAGTAATCACGCCGGTGTGGAGTCCGTATTTTTCTTCGACAATGCGTGCCAGCTCCCCATATAAATAGTCAGCAGTATCAGCGAATGCCGTAAAGATAACGATTTTCTTATTATTGTCATTGATTGGGTTTTCGATCTTTTTCTTAATGACTTTTTCTAGCTCAATAAGCTTCAAATCGTGGTCTGGAGTAATTAAGAGAATCTTCTCTAGGAGTTCTTCTAGAACTTCGTGATCTTCAGATAGTTTTTGGCGCCAAGAAATACGATCAATATCGCCGAGTTCAATCTTGAGGTCTTTACCGACAGTATAATCCGAATCATTGTCATCATCGTCAATTTCATTTATATCATCCATGATATCTGCGAAGTTAAAATTCGTAACACGACCTTGATCGAAGCGGTCGATATTATTCATTGTGCCAACGATTAAATTATTTAGGCGTTCCACAGTTTCACGGAATGCATATATGGAGCTTTCGGCACGTTTCAAAAGATTCGTAATCATGAGGACATTGCGACCAGCTTCGCGATTCTCCCACGATTTGCCTTGTGACGAATCGAGATCGACATATTTTGAAAGCTTCGACTTGAGCACGAACTTCAGTGGTGTATAAATCTGAAGATTCAATTTATCAATATAAGTAAACAATGTATTGAAATCAATATTATTGAGGTCAGTTAGATCTGGACGATAACTCTTTGGCGTAAGCCTTTCAGGAAATGTACCAAGATTAGTTTCATTATAATATTTTTCGATATGTTTTCTCGAACGAGCGATTGTAACACTATCAAGTAAATCGAAGAAGTCGAAGTTAAGCATTTCAAGCAGTTTATCGGTTGTTCGTTCTTCTGGCTCAAGTTCAGACCAAGTCTTGAATGCGTTATTCGCATCACGGAAGATTTTCTCAAGCGAACTTCCGGTTTTTAATTTGCCACTAAGTTCATACTCATTTCCGCCACTTGCTATCATAAGCTGGTTCTTCAGATCCGTAAAATCAATGTTGACCGGAGTAGCCGAAAGCATCAAGACTTTTGTATTAACACCTGATTTTATAACATTGCGGATAAGTTTTTGATAGCGATTCTCATAGTTTTCGTCATTTCTGTGCGTACTATGCTCACCATTGCGGAAATTATGCGACTCATCGATCACTACAAGATCATAATTGCCCCAATTTATTAGACTCAGATCTATGCCATTAGACTCCCCGCGTTCACGGCCAAGATCGGTATGATAGAGAACGTCATAATTCAAACGATCATCGGCTAGAGGATTATTTTTATAATTACCTTTGAAAGTGTTCCAGTTATCGCTAAGACGCTTCGGGCAAAGAACTAACACACGTTGGTTCCGCGATTCAAAATATTTGATAACTCCGAGCGCAGAGAATGTTTTACCAAGACCTACAGAG
>JABZKE010000102.1 GCA_015257445.1 Nanosynbacter sp.
GTATCTAGTTGGGTTGTTGTCTTGGCTAGGTTGATTTTATTCGCTAGACTTTCGCCTTGCTTAACTGCTAATTCTATTGCATTGCTATTCATTAATTTTAGTATATCATTTTTTAGAAAATACTTTGGATCATGATTAAAATCAGTCACGATTTATTGGTCTTTTTTATATAAAAATGATATAAGAGAAGATATGAATAGGATAGATGGGTTTGAACTTAAAGAAATAATTGGCTCGTATGGATTGAGTAATTTAGTTTTTGATAAGTTCAAACAGGTGGAGCCGGATACTGCCTTATATATTTTTCACGACAATGGCGATGTAAAATACTGTCTAATTGTAGCGGATTTTTTAGATGACAACATTGAATTTCCTTGTGATTTTAGATTCGATTATTATTCAGATGCTCTTGTGAGGTTTAAAGCTACCTATGCTTTCTCTTATGTAAAAAATGCTAAGAAAAGAGCTGTGGGATATGTCGACGATAATCATTATCGAACCGTGGCGAATAATGGTGATGTTTGTATGCTTTTTACTATAGAGGGTTTAGAATTATAGAGATAGAATTATCTTAGATGGCGGTTTGCATTTTTCCCTTCTCTCTGATATAATGTACGAAGTTACCAAAGACAGTGACGGAGTAATCTTAATAAAGTCACCGAGGAAAATCTTCTAATTAATTTTTCTGGTAACGAAAATTAAAAATTCGTAAACTTTTTAATAAAAAATTTAACAATCAAGGGAACTTTTTATGGCAATTTCCAAAGATAAAAAGAATACATTGGTTGCAGATTTAACTAAGCTTTTATCAGAAGCTAAACTAACTGCTTATGCAAACTACCAAGGTTTGTCTGTAACTGAACTCGAAGAGTTACGTCACAGTGCTCGTGAGCAGGGTGTAAAAATCAAAATCGTAAAGAACCGCTTGGTTCGTGTTGCGATGAATGAAATCGCTGTCTACAAAGACACCGACACTACTCACCTTACTGGTCAATTAGTTTACGCAATTTCTGATACCGACGAAATCGCTCCTGCTAAGATTTTGGCAGAGTTTGGTAAGACCCACAAAGCTTTCGAACTTTTGGGCGGTTTTTCTGAAACTGGTAACGCCTTGGATACCGCAGAGATCAATGCTCTTGCAGCTCTTCCTTCCAAGAACGAATTGGTCGCCCAGGTGGTGGCTCAATTGCTTTCCCCAGTCAACGATTCCATCTCAGCTCTCGCTGGTGGTCTTTCCGGAATTGTTTCTGGCTTAGAAAACAAGTAACAAGTGTACTATTAATAATAAATTTAATTTTTCGAAAGGTCTAATATGGCTGATATTAAAAAACTTGCTGAAGAATTAGTAAATCTTACTGTTCTTGAAGTAAACGAACTCAAAAATACTCTCAAAGATGAATACGGTATTGAACCAGCTGCTGCTGCTGTTGCTGTTGCTGCTGCTCCTGCCGCTGCTGCCGAAGAAGAAGGCAAATCTGAATTTAACGTCGTCCTTAAGGACGCTGGCGCTCAAAAGATCGCTGTAATCAAGGCTGTTAAAGAAGCTACCGGTCTTGGTCTTGGTGAAGCTAAAGCCCTCGTTGATGGTGCTCCTTCAACCGTAAAAGAAAACGTTAAGAAAGACGAAGCTGAAGCTTTGAAGAAAACTCTCGAAGAAGCTGGTGCTGTCATCGAATTAGCTTAATTAAAACTCTGAGGTTTACGAATTTATCGAAAATATCCCACCTTAGGTGGGATATTTTTTATGATTTGTTTCTTAAGGACGAACGGGTAGTTATTTTTTTAGGCTTAATTCTTTAAGAATAAAAGAGTGGTTGATTTTGTTATGAGTTTCTAGAAAAGATAAAAAATACCCCAGATGTTATGGGGTATTTTAGTTTATGTTTTCTTGGTGAAGGCACCAGGAGCACCAGGTTTATTGATGCGAGCGTAAGAAACATTATTGCCAATGTAATTAAGGTTGGAAGTAACGCCATAGAACATATCATTAGATTTTGTAACTTTCGTAGTGACGAAGCTTTCGGAAGCGTAGACATATTGGAGCCAGGTCGACTGAGCAAACATCTCGGTGGTATTTTCAAGATTTCGAGTATCCCAGTTAGTAAGGTCAAGGATTTTTAGCCAGGTGTAGTTGAACATACTTTCGGCATTGACTAGACTTCTAGTATCAAAGGAGCTGAGGTCAAGATTAAGCACATAAGTATTATTGAACATGAAGCTCATATTCTTGACTTTTCCAGTATTAAATTCAAATTTTACATTAGTCCCCCTTAGAAGACCAGAACTATTAGCTCCGAACATGCCCTCCATATTTTCAACATTAGCGGTTTCGAGAATGTTAATATTATCAAGTTTTGTGATATTGCCAATGCCATAGAACATATAACTAGTGTCGGTAAGATTTGGAGTATGGAAGATTGGTAAGGTGATTTCAGTATGGTATGAATTGTATTTAAATAGGCCACGCATCGAGGTTAGGTGCGGTAGATT
>JABZKE010000103.1 GCA_015257445.1 Nanosynbacter sp.
GAATTTTCCATAGATTTATTATAACTTTTGATGAGAAAAATGTAAAAATTTTATTGATTTTGATAATGTTTATGGTAAGATAGAATTTGTGTGTTTTTGAACAACTCTTTTTAAAAGATTTTTCAGGAATTTTTCAGATTTTTGTTACATTTTATTTTGTTTGTGCTAATATAGACTTAAGGATGCCATTATTGAATAAATTTTGGGAGAGAGATTTATGATAAGTGTGATTTTTGGCGATCCGAGAGGGTCTTTATCATGTGGCTTGACTAACAAAAATGGCACCCTTTTGTGAAGCAAGCGTAGCTCCGATCGTCAAGGTCGGAGCTTTTTTCTCTTCAAGGAGGAAGTGTTTTATGGTGATACATGATTTGTATCCAGAAAAATCAAAGGTAATGCTTTTAATACACCCAATGTTGGCTTCGAGTGAGTCGATGAGGAGATATTTGGTGGAGAACATCCTGAAAGAAACTAATGAATATCGATTTATTATACCGGATTTATCGGGGCATGGTGAGGCAATGAATGAGGTGTACGTTAGCGCAGCGGAAGAGGTACGGATTTTAACACAATATTTATTAGAACACGGAGTGACTAAGATAGATTTGGGTTTTGCGGCATCGCTGGGTGGGGTGGTGTTATTTGAGATATTGAATCGCGGTGAAATTAGATTTAGGCGACTATTTTTCGAGGGTGTAAGTTTTTATGAAAACTCGAGATTGGGTGGATTTTTAATGACAGAAATAATGCTCATGAAACAGAAGAAAGGTTTAAAAGATCCGAAGTTAGCGGTAAGGAAAATGTCTAAAATGTTTGGAAGTCAAGCTGGGGCGGTGATGGCGGAGAGATTTTTGAAGATGGATCCTCTGAGTATAAAAAATATTGTGCGAGACTGTTCGAATGTGCGGCTGCCGGAGATGAATGCGGAAATGCAAAAGTCTTGCGTATTCTCTTATGGTGAAAATGATTCAGATTTGAGATTGGCAAAAAGAAAAATTCCGAAGAAATATCCGGAAGCAAAATTGGTGATAGCTGAGGGGTATGGTCATTGTGAGAGAATGGTGAAAGATGCGGAAGGGTATGCGAGGAGAGTGATGGGGGTGGATTAAGAGCGCGTGTACTAGGGTACACGCGGCCACTCTTAAAAATAAAAAAATATCGCTACGCTTTTTATTTTAATTTTTAAAACTTAAAATTATAGAATAAATTCTAAATTTTAAGCCTTAAAAATAAAAATAGAGTTCTTCGAACTCTTCTTTTTTATTTCTCCTCATGGAGCCGCGTGTGCAAAAGCACACTTGCACCACTTCTTCAAATTCTTTGAAAAGTAAACTTTTCACGAATTTTCATCCGTGGAGCCGCGTGTCGGCTCTGCCCCGACGACCTGCCGCTTACAAGGCGGCTGCTCTACTAGCTGAGCTAACGCGGCGATTTGTACTCATATGTACCTTCTTATTTTAGCATGAGTTTAAGTTCTTCACAACCGCGAGATGGGTGAAAATACTAGATCGAATTGATTATTTAAAAAAGAGATAGCTATCCAAGTGGATTCTTTGAATATGCCTATTGAATCATCTTGCGGCGACGAGTAGAGGTGCGGGCGGCTGCAGGACGAGAAACGGCAGTGGCACTAAGTTTGGCATCTTGAATAGTACGTTCAGTGCTGGTCTGACTGGTAGATCCGTTAGATTTAGTGGCAGGCTTTTTGGCTTTTGGATAAAAAATCTTGGCTGGTTTCGTGGCGCGGACTGGTTTTTTTGCTACGGTGCGTTTTTGCTTCTTGGCAAGTTCCTGTTTTTTCTTTAATTCGTCTTCGGCGACTTGTTGCTCGATCCTAGCAGTGACAATTTGGATATTTTCGGCGTCACCCATATCTTCATAAATACTGAGGATGTGACGAAGGGTGGAAATAGAGTGATCAAGAGCATAGGCGGATTCAAGTGCCTCGACGGCGGCCTTGCGGTGACCAAGTTTTTCTTCGGATTTAGCGAGAGCGATGAAGCGAGCCGGTACATCACCTTCAAGTTTCAAGGCTTGCTGAAATGCCATACTGGCTTTTTCATAAGCACCAGTCTCGAGGTAAATGAGGCCGACGTTGTGTAAAGAAGATGGATTACTGTCTAAGGACTGGGCAATTTCGAAACACTCGATGGCTTCGTCGTAATTTTGTGATTTGGCATAAAGAATACCGAGACGGTTGTAGGCGGCGGCATTGGTTTCGTCAAATTTCAAGATAGTGAGCAAAGCTTTTTCGGCACGAAGAGTTTTGCGCTCTTTCATACTGACCTTGGCAATATCCCAAAGTTTTTTCATTTGCGCATCAAAATTCTTGTTTTCTGGAGCCGGTTTTTTGAGCCTGGCTTCGATTTTTGGTTCGAAAAAAATCAGAAAAATTACGAAAAGTAAGATGAGGAAAATTCCTAGCATATCTTATATTATACATGAAAATGCTTAAAACACCAAAATTATAATAGGTTAGCTA
>JABZKE010000104.1 GCA_015257445.1 Nanosynbacter sp.
AGATAGGTTTCCGAACCCACCAAAATCACTTCTTCGGCACCCGGTTTCTCGCCTAAATTATTATGAAAGGCTGTAGCCGAAGAAATTTCAGGTCCTCTAGCTTCCACTACGCGCACATTGCGTCCGAGCTTTTTGAGTAGACTCTTAAGTTCCATTGCCTTGCGACGTACTTGATTTTCTACTTCTGATTTTTTATTCTTATGATTCGAATTCAATGCGTAACTCGAAACTCCGATTGTAATTTTGCCTTCAGGCTTTTTAGAATTAATCACCTCGGCAAGTTCACGGAAATTACCAGAGAAAATCTGCCCCAACTTAATTGAACCACCCAGTCTATCAATCGAGACGGCCTTATTGGTTTCAAAAGCCGCAAGTTCTGGTCCAATCAGTTTGGCGTTTTGGTCGTAAATCGCTTGGATTTCCGCCAAAGATATTTTCGGAAGTCGTCCCAGCACTGCAATGTATTTCATAATCTTATTTTATCATGTATAATGAAAAAGCTATGTTTAAAAAGATTCTCAGTATTGTCACGTTATTATTAGTCGGTGTAGTTGTTTATGGCGCACGTAATGAAATTGTTTCGGCCTTCCAATGTATTTTTGGCGGTCAATGTATGGACGGGTCGCACTTCTCCATTAATTTCTGGATTGTTCTACTTTTGATTCCAGAACAACTCTTCATGTATTACAGTGCTGGTAAAATTTTCTTCTCCTACATGGCGGGGAAAGCCAAATCTCAGAAAAACATCACCAAGATCTCGGCTGGTAAATCTATCAAATCTGAAAAAGCTAAATCCGAAAAAACCGATACCGATGCCAATGCCGATGTAAAAGCTTTCGAAAAGCTCACCACCTGGCAGCTTGCGCGTATTTCTTTTGAATTAAACTTCGTGAATCACGCCATTCCTTCTGGCGGTGTCTCTGGTCTCGGTTATATTACTTGGCGCTTAAAGAAGTTTGGCGCTACCGCTGGTCAGGTTAGTTTCATGTATCTCTTGCGCTATGTGATTACTATTCTTGCTAATCAAACTCAAACTATCCTCGCCATTATTTTCTTATTAGTTACAAATAGTGTGCCAAATACTGCGCTTTGGATGGTCGGGGCTGTGGCCGCCATGAGTGTCGGGGTGATTCTTGGTATTGTTTTGATGATTGTGATTGTCTCGAATCGTAAGTTAATCGATTTTGCTGCCAAAAAGCTAGCTGCCTTAATTAATGGCACCGTTCGCATCTTTACTTTTGGCAAGAAAAAACAAATTATTGAAACTAAGAAGGTTCAAAAATACTTCCTCGATCTTCATGAAGACTTCCTCACCGCCAAGCGTGATAAAAAGATTTTGGTCGGTCCAGTGCTTTGGGGTTTCCTCTATAACTTCCTCGAAATTGCCACCTATGAAATTGTCGCCATCGCTATTGGTCACCCAGAAATCTTCCCACAAATCATGGTTGCAGAAGCTCTCGGCTCTGTCGTCGGTGCGGTTCTTCCTACCCCTGGTGGTGTCGGTGGCTATGAGGGTTCAATGGTTGCCGTGATGACCGTACTTGGTAGTGATCTCGCAGTTGCCAGTACCACAGTCCTTGTCACTCGTATGATTGTCTTGCTTAATACTATCGTTTCTGGCTATGGCTTCTATCAAAATGCCATCTCCAAGATTGGTAAAGAAGAGAAGCAAAAAATATTCGAAGGGGAATCTGCGGAGTAATGGCAGAATCGCCAAAATATTCCGTCTCTGATTTTATTGCCGTCGCCAACCACGCCTTAGATTACACTTTTCCGGATTGTGTGGTCTACGGCGAGGTGGCGAATTTTAATGTCAGCCAAAATCGTTGGATTTTCTTCGATCTCAAAGATCAAGAATCCGTAATCAGTTGTTTTATGGTCGCCTCGAGTCTCCGCACCCCTATCGAGAACGGCATGAAAATTGCCGTCCAGGCCACCCCGAAGATTTTTAATCGCTCTGGTCGTTTCACTTTGACGATTAAGCAATATGCTTTGATCGGCGAGGGCAATATCAAAAAAGCCTACGAGCTTCTCAAAGCCAAACTTACCAAAGAAGGTCTCTTTGATCCTGCTAGAAAACGAGGCATCCCAACTAATCTCGAACGTATCGGGGTGATTTCTTCTACCCAAGCGGCTGGTTATGCGGATTTTATTAAAATTATTAATGCTCGCTGGGGTGGTCTAGAAATTCGTGTAGCCAATACTAAGGTCCAGGGTCTCGGCGCGGCCGATCAGGTGATTCGTGCTCTCGAATTTTTTAATCAAGAAAATAAAGTGCAGATTATCGCGATTATTCGTGGTGGTGGCTCGAAAGAAGACCTCGCTTGTTTTGATGATGAAAAACTCGTTCGTGCTATTGCGGCTAGTAAAATTCCCGTGATTACTGGTATTGGGCATGAAATTGATACCTCACTGGCAGATCTCGCCGCTGATATTGTGGCTTCTACGCCCAGTAATAC
>JABZKE010000105.1 GCA_015257445.1 Nanosynbacter sp.
TACCCACGAAGATATTAACAGTGCTCTTGATTTCTTGGATATATTTGTCGTAATCTTTGATGGTTTTATCCTTCAAAACACCCTGCTCTTCCTCTTCATAAGAGTTAGGGGCAAGAGAGTAGGCATTCGAGAGACATTTAGAAATTTCGGTATTTTGGGAGGCTTTATTGGCAGCCTCGAGGAAACGGCTAAGTTTATTATCGTTAAAAGTAATGCGATAAAGCTTACCGAGATCACCCGAAAGCTTAGCGTAGCTAGCAGACTCTTCACTACTTAATTCAGTGAAATTAGCAAATTGATTGTCGCGGTAAAGCTTAGCCATGAGGTCGGATTGCTGATTATGAGTCTTACCGATATTTTGAGTCACACAAGAAAGAGTCCCGGCAATACCGTTCTGTAAAACTTTTGGCAAGGTAAAGCCTAGCGCACTACCTACACCTGCGATTACTTCGTCAGCATCAATACGTTGCCATTTGTTTTCAATTTCCATGGCAAAGTCATCGAGCGATTTTTGCATTTCTGAGTTAATTTCTTTTCCCGAACCCTTCAGTACAGCGGTCAAACTATCCTTCAAATGATCGAGCTTCAGATAAATTTTGCCATCTTGGGCCAAAATCCCCTCAAGACCGAGCAGGATTGGTGAATTATCGCCCTTCATGGTGAAATTTAGAGTGGCGTGGACGGCGGCAGAATTTTCTGTACTACCGCGACTTAGGCTAACGCGAAGATCAGCCTGTTGGATTTGACTTTCGCCTTTGGTATTTAGCGCGTCACCGGTAACGAATTGCTGAAATTCAATATCGGAACCACTAACTTTGTGGAAGATTTTAGAAAAAGTACTGGCACTAACGTTTGCGAAGAAGAAAAAGTAAACAAAGAGCGCGATACCGGCAGCGACAAGGGCGGCAAGAAGATGGAGGAAGATTTTTTGAGCTTTGGTTTTTTCTTTTTTAGCTGGAGTTTCGACTTCGGCGTTAGCTTCAGAATTTTCGGAGGCTGAATCAGAGTTAGACTCAGTAGCAGATTCATGGGTAGTTTCAGAGGTAGGCTCAGCGTTAGGTTCAGAGGCAGAATTAGAGGTAGAATCGGAGACGGTGACCGAAGCGGAATCTTCAACTGGCTCCTCGTAATTATTTTCTTTTAGAACCTCATCAAGAATGTGATTTTTATCTTCTGAGACTTCATCATTTTCAGAGATTGCATGTTTTTCGGAAATTGCAGTATTTTCGGAACCTGCGTTATTTTCAAAAACTGCAATATCTTCATTAACTTCGTCGGCCAGAACAGGATTTTCTAATGACTCTTCGGCGATGGAGTCGGCCATATTATTAATTAGATCGTCTGACAAAACATTGGATTTTTCGGTTCCTAGGGCTTCCGTACTTAGGCCTTGCGTTTTAGCTGGCTCCGATGCCTGGATATTAAAATGCACACTATTCGCACTAACTCCAGTTTCCTTGTTTTGATTTTTTGGGCCTGTTTCAATCGGATTGACCTCGAGGTCAAAATCGAATTTATCCGCCATGCTTCCCTTTCTGATGATTAAGTTTGCTCAAATATTCCTCTATATTTTAGCATAAGTTTAATCAGAATAAGGCAAGAAAAATACCTCAAACAAAAAATCTCCACCCGAAGGGGAGATTTTTTAAGAATCCGTCAATTAGGCGACAGATTTTTTATGATTGAGATTCAAACAAACGAGGTAAACGGCCACACCAGCGAGAATAGCGGTGAAGACTAGGTCTTCTGGACCAGTACTTGGGAGGTCAGAAGCGGCCTTAGTGGTGCTATTAGCGGTACCATTGGCGGTGTTTGACGTAGCGGTAGATTTATTGTTTTGGTACTGATCGGCTGGGGAAGTAGTAGAAATCTTATTAGTTTGACCTTGATTGTTGGTCTTTTCAGATGACTTGGATTCAGACTTGGCCTCAGTTTTATTTTCTGCCTTGGTCTCGGTTTTATTAGTTTTTTCTTCCTTAGACTCTTCGGTGGCAGCGATTTCTTGTTGGCGGGACTTTTCAGCAGATTTGATAGCTGAAGTAATAATCCAAGCACCGAAAATCACTACGATAAAGGCGATAACGGTAGCGAAAACGATAATACGAAAACGTTTAGCGCGGTTAGGTTGATTAGTTTGCATGATAATCTCCAATTAACTCTATGATTTATATCAATTTGATTCATTATACCACTTTTTATGTTTTTTGTAAATAGCTTAACCGTAATCATTACGATTTTGCAAAAAATGCTTATGATTGTTCTGAGGATTTTCTTATAATTAGTGGCGCAGAAAAAATCCCTGACTAGAGCCAGAGATTTTTCAGTAAAGCTTACTCCTTGTAATACCCCTCCTGATCGCCTGGGTTTGGACCAGGCATAGTATATACCTTGGATGGATCAATACCATACTCTGCCCAATTAATCATG
>JABZKE010000106.1 GCA_015257445.1 Nanosynbacter sp.
ATTCGTGATAATTCCAGGAATTCGTGTAGTTAATCAATATGAGCGCGGTGTGGTCCAGCGCCTCGGCCGTTTTCGCCGCATTATGGAACCGGGTCTTCATGTGATTATCCCTTACATTGATACCATGCGCACGGTTGATGTTCGTACTACCCCGATGGATGTGCCGAAGCAGGAAGTTATTACCAAGGATAATGTTACGGTGAATGTTGACGCCGTAGTTTATTTCCGCGTGATTGATGCTAAGAAAGCGGTCTTTGAAACCACTAACTACGCTTATGCCACCTCAACTTTTGCTCAAACTGCTTTGCGTGACGTTACTGGTAACTTTGATCTTGATGAACTACTCTCTAAGCGTGACAAAATTTCCAGCCAAATCAAGGAAATTGTTGACACTCAAACTGATAAATGGGGTATCGATATCGAAAGTGTGAAGCTCCAAAATATCGAACTTCCTTCTGACATGAAGCGTGCTATGGCTAAACAGGCTGAAGCTGAACGTGAACGCCGCGCTGCGATTATTTCGGCTGAAGGTGAAAAAGCCTCGGCTGCCGCTGTGGCTGAAGCCGCCAGTTTACTAGCTCAGACTCCAGGCGGTCTCAATATTCGTACTCTCCAAACTCTCGAAAAAATCAGCACCGCCCCATCCCAGAAAACTGTCATTCTTCTCCCTTCCGATCTCGCTGGTGGTTTGAAAAATCTATTCAAGTAAGTTATGGCTCGAAAGTAACATAAAAAATAGCGTCACTTGGCGCTATTTTTCTTCAAACATTAAGTAATTTTTTAGAATTGTCACGAAGTGATTCTTCGGTAAATTAAATTTCTTGTGTGGCGCATAGGTTCTAATTGCAAGAAGAAAATCCCCCAGCTGTTTTCGCGTCAAACTATAGCCGTGCATCAAGCAAATTTCCCGTAGAATCTCTATCGCCACTTTTTCATCAGCCGTAAGAAAAAGTTCTTTTTTATGAAAATTTTTCCCTACTACGGTCTGCTTGGCTAATTCCGTCACTAATTTTTCAATTTTGCCTCTTAATTTATTCTGTTTTTCGAACAGCTCAATAATATCTACTCGCGCTGCCTCGTCTAGCTCCGTCATTTTTTCGCGTACTCGATTACGCAAATAATTCGTCTCGTAATTGGTTGGATCCTGCCTGTAGTGTATGGCGTGTCTCCCAGCAAATTTCAGTACATCGCATTTCCACATTTTCGAAATAATAAAAGGCCGCACAAGTTCGTCTCCATAAAAAGGCGTGAGTCCTCGCCAGCCGGTACCACGAATTAAATTGATTGCGATCGATTCCAGGACGTCGTCTAGATGGTGCGCAGTACAGAGAGTACCGCCCTCTTTTTCTTGAATTGTTTTAAGAAATTCGTAGCGTTTCTTGCGTGCCAATTCCTCTGAAACTCCCTCCCCAAGCTCCAACTTAGTTTCATAAAATTTCACTCCCAGTTCCTGGCATTTTTGTCGTACAAAATCTGCGTCCTCCGCACTAGATTTGCGTGTGCCGTGGTCGATATGCGCTACGATAATATCGGCATGTACGTACATGGCAAGAAGCGCCATTGAATCTACGCCACCTGAAACTGCCAAGATTAATTTCATGATTCTATTATACTCTATCTCATCTCTGTTATAATATAGACATGAATTCCGCGAATATTCGAAATTTTTGTATTATTGCTCACATCGATCACGGCAAGTCGACCTTGGCTGATCGTATGATGGAGATTACTGGCACTGTCGAAAAACGCCAGATGAAATCTCAGCTGCTTGATTCCATGGAGCTTGAACGTGAAAAAGGCATTACGATTAAATTGACTCCTGTACAGATGAAATATAAGGGTTACGAGCTCAATCTAATCGACACTCCGGGCCACGTGGATTTTTCTTATGAAGTCTCTCGCTCCTTGCAGGCGGTTGAGTCGGCTATTTTGGTGGTCGATGCCACCCAGGGTATTCAGGCGCAGACTCTCGCCAATGTCTATCTCGCAATCGAGCAAAATCTTACCATTATCCCGGTGATCAATAAGGTTGACCTGCCAGCTGCGGATGTTGAGCGGGTTTCTAGTGAAATTATCAATCTCTTAGGTTGTGACCCGTCAGAAATTATTCCGGTCTCCGCCAAAACTGGTCTCAATGTCGAAAAAGTCTTAGATCGCATCATTGAATTCGCTCCCGCGCCAAACAAATCTTCCGTCGATACTTCACTCACGGACCACACGACAGTTTTCGCCACTAATTCTGAGACGCGCGCTCTGATTTTCGACTCTTACTTCGACGACTATCGCGGTGTGGTGCTTTATGTGCGTATCGTCGATGGTTCAATCAATAAAAATGCCGCCATTCAGATGCTGGCAGCTCAAACTTCCGGCATTGCGCTCGAAGTGGGTATCTTGAAGCCGGAAATGTCACCTAAAGA
>JABZKE010000107.1 GCA_015257445.1 Nanosynbacter sp.
GGCTCTGGCCTGATTTATATAAGCCAGACAGGGTTAATGGCCCCATATAATCTTCTTCGCCCACGAATTTTAATTCCGCTTTTGGTGTCATAATATCGGAAACTTTTTTACTATCAAAACTCATCACTTTACCAAGAGTTTCTTTTTGACTAGCTGAAAGCACCGAGCTTGGCATTTTATTAATTAACCAAACAAAATCTTCCGTAGTCTCCGGGATGAATACTTCTGGCATAGCAACCACTTTTGTTTCGGCGGTACCGATATAATAATTGGTATTCTTCAGATAGTCGGTCGCCTCTTCGCGTCTAGTTAAGGTCTCTTCAGTTTTCTCATGATTAACCATACCGTCGCCATCGGTGTCGGTCGCGCGAGTTGCTTCAAGCTCAGAATTCGAAAAATGGTTGTTAACTAAATTAGCTCCACCAAATTGACTGAGTGTGCTGGTACCATGTGCGGTTTCTGTAGAATCGTTTTCTGCTTTATTAAATTTACGATCGAAAAATCCACGCTTTATTGGTCCCTCGAAGGAATCTGCTTCCTCATCTCCGTCCTTACGGCTCAAAAATTGTTTAATCGCACCGAAAAAGGCGGCTAATTTCACACCAATTTTTTCAAACCAGACTTTTAATCCATGGGAAGATTCTTCACCACTGAACACACCGGTCGCGTTTTCTTGTTCGCCGTTAAAATCGGTCCTATCTTCTGTTGTATCTGTCATATTCGCCTCTGACACGGCTCCTCCTTTAGTCTAAAATATTACAACTTAGACAAAATATGCTAATATTTATATTATACAAAAAATCTACCAAAAGTAGAAATTAGGAGGAAAATGCAAAAACTGATTTATGGACTTTTAGGGGTGCTAGCTGTGGGATTCTTGTGGCTTTGTGGTAATGCCATTTCTTCAAATCTTGCTTATGACAATTGGATTAAGGGTCTCGACACGAATAAATATATTGCCGCCGACTCTCGTAATGGTGATATGGGCGATAATTATGAAGGCAATAAGGACGCCAAGGTGATTATCTCTGAATATGCTGACTATCAGTGTCCATTCTGTTCCACGGTTTTTCCATATCTCTCTGATATTGTGAAAGAATACGACGGTCAAGTCGGCCTAGTCTTCCGCTCTTATATCTTGAGCTACCATCAAAACGGCACCACTGCAGCTTCTGCGGCTAATGCGGCTGCTCTTCAAGACTACTGGGAACCATATGCTAAAAAACTCTTTAAGGAGCAGTCGAACTGGGAATCCCTCTCTGCCTCTGATCGGGACAATCACTTCCGCGAATATTTTGTCGAAGTTACCGAAGGTAAGGGTGATACCGAAAAATTCCTCAAGGATATGAATTCCGATGCGGTGAAGCAAAAAATCAAAGCCGATATGGCCATCTCGAAGCGTCTCGGTGTCAATGAAACCCCAACCATCTATATTAATGGCAAGGCTTTCGAACTTCCTTCCGCTAAGGAAAAAGAATTCAAGGAAAAACTCCGCGAAGCCATTAACCAGCAGTTAAAATCTTAGTTTAGGCATATACTAGTAGTATGAACCGCAATTTTGATCCAGATTATCTGGCCGCCAATCACCCACCTACCTTTTTCTTTTACGATTTAGAGACCTCCGGCATCAACCCGCGTGAAGATCGCATTATGCAGTTCGCTGGTCAGCGCACCGACCTTGAATTTAACCCCATCGGCGATCCGGTCAACCTCTTCGTGCGTCTAGATGAAGATACTTTGCCGAGTCCCTACGCTATTGTGACTACTAATATTACTCCGAATGATACGCGCATGGATGGCCTTTCGGAGCCGGAGCTTTGTAAAATCCTGCAAGAGGAAATTTTTACTCCGAATACTATCATTTGTGGTTTTAACTCTGTGCGCTTTGATGATGAATTTATCCGCTATCTATTTTGGCGCAATTTCTATGATCCATACACTTGGCAATATCTCGATGGTCGTAGTAAATTCGATATTTTGGATGCCGTTCGTATGGTACGCGCGCTGCGTCCAGAGGGAATTAATTGGCCAGTTGCTGTAGATTCTAAGACTGGCGAGAAAAAACCAACCAACCGCCTCGAGCTTCTCACTGCTCTAAACGGAATTACACACGAGCATGCCCATGATGCGCTTTCCGATATTTACGCCACGATCGCTGTAGTGAAAATTATTCATGAAAAGCAGCCGAAACTACTCGATTTTCTCTTAAAATTGCGTGATAAAAAACAGCTTCTGCGTTTTCTTAATACTACTAATCTTTCCATCGATTCCGCCATACCTTTTGTCTACACTAGCGGTCATTATTCGAGCAAAACCAATCACACCACCGTCGCCATTCCGATCGCGCCAGGGAAAAACCAAAATATCTTAG
>JABZKE010000108.1 GCA_015257445.1 Nanosynbacter sp.
GCTTGCTGCGATTTTTGGTTTACCAGTGAGCGCGAGTGGACTTGGTGATAAGTGACGAATGTTGCGATAAGCTAAGAGATTAAAATTTGCTATAATGGAAGAAAATGGAGGTGAAATGGGCGGTATAATTGGCAGTTACGGACAAAGTGATCTGATGCGGGGAAATTCTGGCAAGCAACAGGAGGCCGGGAGGCTTTATCAACAGTCGCGCGGAATGTCTGGGAATGGCGCTAACTTCGACGTCAGAGGTGGAAGCGCCAATGAAGGTGCCAATGGCGGATCTAATGGTAGTTCCGGAGGTAGCTCTAGTAGTATGAATGGAGGCTACGGACGTGTAGAAGGTGATACCGGTAATCACGGTTATGGATATGTGAAAAATCCCGAGGAGCTGAAGCATGGATATGGAGTGGTAAGCGAGAGTGAGAAAAACCGCGGATATGGCGTACTGAGTAGCGGCGGCGAGAGGCGCGGATACGGCGTGACCCCTGGAGATGGGTATAAACGCGGATATGGAAGACTAGGTGGAGCTGGTGCTAGTGGTGGAACGTCTAGTGTGCGACGTGCCCCGAGTGAAACCATGCAACGCGACAAGATGATGGGAATGAGTGGCGGACCAGCTGGCGGTGCTGGTTTTTCGGGCGGTAGTAGGCCATCTGGAGGCAATATTAGGCCAGTAATTAAGCCGAATTTCTAGATCTTAAATAATTCTAAAATGAATCTCTGATTGAAAAAAGAAACTGGGTTTGCTATAATCTAGGAAGCGTACAGCGCATTTTGAAAATTTGGTGGGTGTAGCTCAGTTGGTTAGAGCGTCTGATTGTGGTCCAGAAGGTCGTCGGTTCAATTCCGATCACCCACCCCATTAGCGAGTGTAGTACAGCGGTTAGTATACAAGTTTTCCAAACTTGGGATGAGAGTTCGATTCTCTCCACTCGCACCAGAACAAAAAGAAAGAACGGTTACGTTCTTTATTTTTTTGGTCACCTGTACGAGAAAGACTACGTAGTAGGATTACTTACGCCAGATCCTAAATAGAAAGAGTATCTATGTTCTTTCTATTTAGGATCGCCTGCATAAGAAGGACTACGAAGTAGTCATACTCGCACCAGAACAAAAAAGAGCATTTGTGCTCTTATTTTTTTGTTCCAGTTATTTGTAAAATTTGGTGGTAATGTTGATGACCTACCTCGTCATCCCAAACTCGAAGGACTTCGCAGGATTCAGGATGTATGTTAGTACCCCTAAATAATTCTTTGATGGATTCTTTCGTATAGGTTTTCTTTGCTATTTTATCGGATTTATCAAAGGTGTGAAGAAAGAATTTTTCACCTTTTTTGAGATTAAGTTCGATTGTTTTAATTAGCGATTCTGGTGTCTTGAGTTTTTGAATTACATAATTAGAATAGACAAGGTCGTATGGCGCGTTCGACGACGAATAAACTTCATTGAGGTCTGTTCCGATTGTAATATCAACACCATCACATTCCCATCCCATCTTTTTTAGTCCTTCGACGTCGGTTCCATCACCGCAGCCCAAATCTAGAGCCTTGCCGCTTTTAGAAAAATACTCAGTTACAAAATATTTTAATTCTTGGTTCATATTGCTATTGTATAACAATAATTAGGGCTTACTGGAAGAAGGCGAAGTAGACGATGGCGCCGACTAGCGCACCGAAGATACTCATAGCAATGAGAGCAAAGACTAGTGAAAGGTTGGTCTTGCGCATGGAGGGGTCGTCGATAATAACGGCCTGTTGTTTAGACTTAATCTTTTCGGATTTATTTTTTGCATAAATAGTTTTGCGAGAATTATTTTCCTCTTCGAAAGTATAATCCTTAATCTTGGAGCCTGGGCCGAGGAGCTCAGAAGTAAAATCAGAGGAGACGAAATTCTCTTGCCCGTTAGCGAGCGGACGTTTTTGCACTTTATCGGTGTTAATGAATGGACTGCGACCGCCAAGGACATAGTTGGAATTATTATTCGCGATATCGGACTCAGCATAAAGCGAAGCAGTTTTTGGTTTCTCATTATCTGAAAAAGAATATGGTGAACGAGCGGGAGCGACCGTAGCCATAGCCTCAAAACGTTCAGTCTGGTCGTCCGAAGCGAAGGCAGAATCGATAGAATCCGGCGTAAGCGTGCTTCCCTGATTTTTGGGCAAAGTAGAAATAGTATTCGAATGGCTGACGGTCGGATAATACATAGTGGCTGAAGGATTGCCAGAGGTAGGGGCGGATTTTTCACCATGGAGCTGGTCACTATCGACTGAATCAAAGAGGGCCTCGAGGTCTTCTATTTCATCATAATTGTCATAATTTTGCAAGGCATCACGCACGCTTGAGGAAACAAGAGTAGTCGGAACCGGAG
>JABZKE010000109.1 GCA_015257445.1 Nanosynbacter sp.
GTCTATAAGTCTGCGAAATGCGCACCACAATGGTTTTTGTTTCCAAAAAATCCTTGTAGACCGAGAGAAAAGTTAGTTCTGCCCCCGCACATGTACCAAGAGAATCCTCTAGTAATCGAAATTCCACCTCATCTGGCAGCTTATCCTGAATATAATTGATCGTGAAGTAGCTCCACCCGAGTTCCTTACTCAGTCTGAGCTCGATACCAGCAGTTTTCGCGTGCTGACTATTGAATCTCTCAAAAAACTTTGTCATTTCTTTACGCATAAAAAATACCCCCATTCTAGGTTCTATTGTTTAACATAAGCAATCTTTATTATTATAACCCAACATAAGCGAAATCAATCAAAAAATAGAAAAATTCCGTCCAACATAAGCGAAATCAATCAAAAAAAATAGCCAAAAATCCGCAATATCCGCTATAATATAACCATGGCAGAATCTAATGAATCCGCAGTGCTTTATCAAATCAATCTCAAAAACCTGATTAAAGCCCTGAAATCACCATCTTATCTCAAACGTTTTATTAATTACAATAAGCATATTGTATTGTATTTTGTTTTCGGTGTCCTCACTACCGTCGTCAACCTTATTAGTTTTTATATCTTTGCCGAAATTCTCCAGATTGAAACCATCCCAGCCACCATTTGGGCCTGGGTCGTTGCCGTAGCCTTTGCTTTTATTACCAATCGTCTCTATGTTTTTGAAAGTACCGCCAAAACTCACGCCGCTATCCTCCGTGAAGCGATACTTTTTTTCATTGCGCGCCTAGTTACGCTTGGCATTGAAGTCTTTATCATGTGGCTCTCCGTCGATGTTTGCGGCCAAAATAAACTTATTTGGAAAGTTATCTGTAATATTATTGTCATCATCGTAAACTATACTCTCAGTAAAGCCGTAGTTTTCTCCAGTAGCCGCACCTCCAAGCGCCTCGGCAAACGCCAAGACAAAAAGAATAGTCAATAATTGCTTCACCTAACCGCGAAATCAATTCGATATATCTACTACAAGAAACCGGACGCTAATTCCGCTTGCCAAAACATCCAAAAAGATGTATAATATAAATATTGTTGGGCACTTACCTACAAAGGGGGAAATGTAAAATGATGAATTTTAAACATGAGGATCTACCTTATAGAACATTAACTACCACTGATAAGAAGTGCATGATACCTGGAATATTAGAGTGTACACCTGATGGTAGGCTTACTTTTGGTCAAGTAGTTGAGCTGCATGAATCCGCAGCTACGGCTGAACGTTCATGGCGTATTAATGAGCATAAGTCTAATCATCACTTTGATGAATGTTGCAAAGAACACAATAAATATCCTAATTGCAATTACCAGAAAGCAGGCTACCACGAGGATAAAGCTGAATGGTATGCCTATATGGCCGAACTACGCCATAAGCAACATGACGCTTTTATGGAGCTCTTAAGAAATTAGTAATTTAAAGATTTTTGATTATTTAACATAATTTTAAATTTCGTATCCATCAAACCAATGCCCAACAACACGGGAGCCAGCAGGCTCCCATTTTTATCTCCAATTTGATTCTTTAGTTTGCATTTTAGGTTTAATCTGGTATAATATATAAGTCACATATATGCGCCTATATTTTTGGCGCGCACATTAACAAGGAGGGTGTTTATGTCAGAAAATTCTGAAATTGCCGTACTGAAAATAAACTTATGCGAAACTAATCGCAGTATTGAGAAGGCCGAAGCGAATCTCGTCTTAATTCGTGCCGAGTACGATGCTACCATTAAGCGTCACAGTGCCTTTTATGGGCCGATTGAAAGACTACGAATTCAGCTTGCCTCTGAAAATCTCAAATCCAGACCCCAGAGAAGTCTTATTGAGACATTGAATCAGGAACTTGAAGATCTGCTTAAAGAGCAAGGTGTTGTAAAGTCGGAAATCGATAGCCTTAAGCGCAAAAAAAGTCGTGCCTATAGTGAAATTCAAACTCAGAGAACTAAGTTAAAAAAGTTAGATGAAAAAATTCGTTCCAAAAGCGGTGATTTAGAGCCATACAAGAAGCCGCGCAAATTTAATTTTTAGGGGGGATTATGCCGCAAAATTTTACAACTAATGAAAAAATAATCATAAAACTGACTAATCATTCAACTTAAAATATTCTAAGAGCCGGAGTCTTCTTCGGTTCTTTTTTATGTACAAAAAATCTATAAGATAAAGATTTAAGGTCTATATAAAGACTTCGAACCAGAAGCCCCATTTGCTTTTGATGTATTTTATCTGTTATCAAGTTGACTCTATCTATAAAAAGTTATAGAATATTAATAATTAATAAGAAAAAACTACAAAGTTGAGATGTAGTTTTATAAATAGAGGAAGAT
>JABZKE010000004.1 GCA_015257445.1 Nanosynbacter sp.
TCCCATGCCAATCCAAAGACTTTAGTAAAAATAAAAATAGAGCTTCGAGGCTCTATTTTTTATTGAATTTGAAATTGATTTTAAGCTATCTAGACTGATTTGAAAGTATTATAGATATTTTGATCAATTTTCAGGTGACCAATCTTATTTGCAGCTACCACCACTTCGCGCACGTCATCCGTAACCTTAAAAATCTTCAGGTCCTCTTTCTTGATCATGCCTTCTCTCAGCATCTTGTTGGTGAAAAACTTGATCAGTGGCTTCCAATATGACTTACCGATGAAGAAAAATGGCATCTTTGGCATTTTTTTCCCCTGCATCAGCATTAAAACTTCGGAAAGCTCATCTAGGGTACCGAAACCACCAGGGAAGAAAGCATAAGCCTTACTTGCCATTACTAACATCACTTTTCGGGCGAAGAAGTAGTGAAATTCCATGGTGTCAGTAAGGTACGGGTTGATTTTTTGCTCATGCGGTAAAATGATATTTAGGCCCACTGATCGACCACCATATTCGAAGGCGCCACGGTTCGCTGCTTCCATAATCCCAGGACCACCACCGGTGATCACTGGATGGCCATTTTCTGCAAGTAGACGGCCAAGCTTCATGGCTTTTTGATAGTAAACGTCTTTTTCTTTAGTTCTGGCAGAACCGAAAATTGTCACCCCTTGGGAGAATTGACTAATCATCGACAACCCCTTCAACAGGTCCTTGGCATAAGCCATCGAACGGTCCACATCCGGTCCAGCGATATTATTATCTTTCAGCTCATTTAACCAGTTTAATGTTATTTTATCCATAAACTTAATTATAACATTAAACATAACTGTTTTCTATCTTATGATAAGCGGAAGCTGAAAATCAAAAATTTTATAAATCACCCCTGATACTATATAATATAAAACATGAATACTCGGGTCGAACAAATCATTAAAAAGGTTAAACTACAATATCAAAATATCGATACGATACTTTTGTTTGGCTCGGCGTTGTTGCCTAATTGGACTGAGCAGTCAGATATTGATATTTTTTTGATAGATGATTCTTTTTATGATTCACGTTCTGAAGCTATCGTTGATGGGATTACTGTCGAATTTCAACAAGATAGTTTCGATAACATCTTTAAAGATATTCAGTCAGAATATGGAGAACTTCTAAATCGTAATGTCTCAACTATGATTGGTACCTCAAGAATTATTTCAAATAAATCTTCCGAAAAACTTGCAGAACTTATAAATTTCGCCAAGTTGACCTTATCTTCCACCCCGGTCTATAGTGAGCAAGATGTAAAAATGTGGAAGTATTCTATCGCAGATTACCTATCTAAATTAGAAAAAGACATCATAACGGGAGATAACATAGCTTTTTATCTTCATGCAAATTATGTGTTGCAAAATGCGCTTGAAATGTCTCTTGCCCTCAATGGTGCTTACATGCCACAACCAAAATATTTGGGCAAATTATTAGTAGAAAAGGACCCAGAGCTATTTGAAATTTGGAATCAATATCTTGAAGCCGATTCATTGACGCAAAAAATAACAATATTGAATAGACTCAAAGAAAGGTAAAGCCGTGGCTCGTGAAATTCATCTTATCTTGCATAATATTCGCTCGATTTTGAATGTGGGGGCGATTTTGCGCACCGCTGAAGGCCTGGGGGCGGAAAGAGTTATTTTCTCTGGCTACACTCCTACTCCGCTTCCCGTATCGAAGGAGTTGCCACATATTGCCGAAAGTATTACCGCCAAAATCCATAAAACTGCCCTAGGCGCTGAGGCTTATCTTAACCTAGCGGCGACTGATAATATCATTCAGACCCTAGAGGATTATCATGCAGAAGGCTTCCAGCTAGTTGGCCTAGAAAATAATTTTAACGACCCACGTCTAATCCAGATAAATTCACCTAACTTTCAAAACCAAATTGGGCAAAGAATTGTTCTGATTCTCGGAGAGGAAGTAGAGGGAATTTCCGACGAGCTCAAGGTACTATGTGACCGTTTTGTTGAGATTCCTATGGTGGGCCGCAAAGAGTCATTTAATGTTTCAGTGGCCACTGGGATGATACTCTATGAATTAAAGTGTTATAATATAGAAAATAGGAGCTAAATGGAACGTTATAATCCCTTAAAAATCGAACAAAAATGGCAAAAAATTTGGGCCGAACAAGAAACTTATAAAGCAGAGGAAAATTCGACAAAGCCGAAAAAATATCTCGCCGAAATGTTCCCATATCCATCTGGTGCAGGTCTTCATGTGGGGCATGTGCGTAATTTTTCGATTGTTGATGCCTTAGCGCGTTTTTATTCTCAGAACGGCTACAATGTTCTACGTCCATTTGGCTATGATACTTTTGGTCTGCCAGCCGAAAATTACGCGATTAAGACTGGCGTTTCCCCAAAAGAAGCCACCCGTATTAATACCGAAAACTTCCGCAAACAGGCTCAGCGTCTCGGTTTTGCCATTGACTGGTCGCGTGAAATTAATACCTCCGATCCTGAATATTACCGATGGACCCAGTGGTGTTTCTTGCAATTATTTAAGAACGGCCTAGCTTATCAAAAAGAGAGTTATCAGTGGTGGTGTCCAAATGATCAAACCGTGCTCGCTAATGAACAGGTAGAAAATGGCCATTGTTGGCGCTGTGGTACTGAAGTCGAAAAGAAGAAAATGAAGCAATGGTTCTTCAAGATTACTGATTATGCTGAACGTTTACTAGCTGATGTTGACAGTCTCGACTGGCCAGAGAAAATCAAAACCATGCAAAAGAATTGGATTGGCAAATCTGTTGGCTCCGAGGTAGCCTTCCAGGTAGCTGATTCCTCACATCAGATCAAAGTCTTTACTACTCGCATTGATACAATCTTTGGTGCTACTTTCTTAGTACTCGCCCCAGAACATCCACTTGCTCTTGAACTTGCTACCGAAGATCGAAAAGCCGAAGTGGCAGAATATGCTAAAAAAGCCATTAAAAAATCTGAAATTGAACGTCAAGAAAATAAAGAAAAAACTGGTGTCTTCACTGGCAGTTACGCGATTAACCCAGTTACCGGTGCTAAAATGCCAATCTACGTCGCTGATTACGTCTTAATCGGTTATGGTGAAGGTGCCGTGATGGCGGTGCCGGCTCATGATGAGCGTGACCAAGCCTTTGCAGAAAAGTATGGCCTCGAAGTAAAAACTGTGATTGACGAAAATGAAATCTTAATTAATTCTGGCGATTACATCGGTCTCACCTCTGAGGAAGCTAAAGCAAAAATCACTAAGGATCTCGAAAAAGATCAGATTGCCGCCCCTCGCACCACTTATCGTATGCGTGACTGGTTGATTTCTCGTCAACGCTACTGGGGTTGTCCAATTCCAATTGCCTATGATAAGGACGGTAATCCTCATGCGATTCCAGAAGATCAATTGCCAGTAGTCTTGCCGGACATTACTGATTACAAACCTGATAGCTCTGGCCGTTCTGCTCTCGCTAAGGCTGAGGACTGGAAAAAAGTTATTATCAATGGTGAAGAAATGACGCGTGAAACCGATACTCTGGATGGTTATGCTTGTTCCTCTTGGTATCTCTGGCGCTATACCTCACCTCATGATAAGAATCACGCCTGGGATCAAGAGGCTGTCAAATATTGGGCTCCGACCGATATCTATGTCGGTGGCGACCATGCCGTGGCTCACTTACTTTATGTGCGTTTCTGGGCCATGTTCTTCCATGATTTAGGTTTGCTGCCTTTTGAAGAGCCAGTTAAGACTTTGCTTTATAACGGCTACATCAATGCTCCAGATGGTAAAAAAATGAGTAAATCCAAGGGCAATGTAATCGACCCACTCGATGTGATTAATTCAGGTTATGGTGCCGATACGCTGCGCACTTATGAACTTTTTATCGGTCCTTACAATGAGGATGCCGCTTGGAGCACCAAGGCTATTGGTGGTGTTTATCGCTTCCTTAATCGCTGTTTTAATTTAGTTTATCTTGAAAATACCACGGCCAAGGTCGATGATGAGATTAACCTAATGTCTCGCCATAAAACTATCAAAAAAGCCACTGATGATATGAACCGTGCGAACTTTAATACCGTGGTAGCGGCCCTCATGGAATTCGTTAACCATCTCTATAAAAACGGCGCCGCTCAGGCTGACCTAGTGGTACTCGCTAAGTTACTTTATCCATTTGCCCCACATCTTGCTTCTGAAATGCTCGAGACGCTCGGGTTCGACATTTCTTGGCCAACCTACGATGAATCTGCCTTAGTCAGCGAGACCGCCGAATATATCATTCAAGTGAACGGAAAGGTCCGCGCTAAGTTGCAACTCCCAACGGATATTCCTCAAGAAGAAATTCAAAAGCTTGCCCTAGCTGATGAAAATGTCAAAAAATACCTGAATGGTGAACCGCGAAAAATTATTTTCCCACCAAATACTCGCCTCGTCAGCATCGTGGCCTAAATCTAAAAACTTTTCTCAAAAATCCACGAAAAAAATCTCTCACCCGCTCTGATTTTTTCTTGCAAACCATTGGTTTTTATAGTACAATAATACAAATTTATATATTAACAAGGAGCATTTAATGCCTGAACCTAAAAAGCAAAGCAGCCCAAGAAAGACTGGTCTACGCCGTAGCCACCTTCGTCTCGTCTTAGCTCGTGCAGTTAACAAGAAATCACCTGTTAAGGCTTTCGAAACTGCTAAGAAAACCCCAAATCTTAAAGTTAAAACTGTTAAAACCGCAGTTAAAGCTACTAAAAAGACAAAGAAAAGCGAAAAATAATGGCAAGTAATCGGCACCTTGGCAGAATTATTATCCTTCAAAGCCTCTATGAATACGAGGTGAGAAGTTTGGCGGGCGACGCTACAGCCGACATTAATGTTATTATCGCAAAAAATATCGAACCATACGTTAAAGCCGTTGGTGATACTGATTTTATTATCAATACCACCAAGGGTATTTTGGAACATCAAGAAAAACTTGATCAAGAATTACATCCATTAGCACCAGAATGGCCACTCGCCTCTATTGCCGCGATTGACCGTAATATTTTGCGCCTTGGGCTCTATGAGCTCGAAGCTCAAGCCGTGCCACCAAAAGTTGCCATCAACGAATCTGTTGAACTAGCTAAAGCTTTTGGTTCAGAAAATTCGTCCAAGTTCGTCAACGGTGTTCTCGGTACCGCTTACAAACAGCTTGGGTTCGAGAAATCTGAAGGAACAAATGAACAATCAAAGACCAGTTCAGTCGAAGGCGAAAAACCTCAAGAAGACTAAACCAAAGGCCAAAACTGATTCCCGTCGCGCATTTACCCCAAGGACACGAAATTCTCGCGACTCCAATCTTAAAAAACTTCAACAAAAAATTCTCAAGAAAAAACCAACCATCAAAGAAATTGTCCGCGAACCGACCTCTGGTGGTATCGTTTTCCGACTGACTAAAGATAAAAAAGATATTGAAGTTTTACTCATTCAGGATTCGAAAAATCGTTGGACTATTCCAAAAGGGCATATCGAACCTGGAGAAACCGCAAAACAGACCGCCATTCGCGAAATTGGCGAAGAGGCCGGTCTAAACCACATCCAAGTTCTCTCTTGGCTCGGCAAAATCCACTTTAAGTATCGTCGTATTGATAAATTAGTACTGATGACTACCCAGATTTATCTCGTACGCTCACTGGATACTACGGAGCGACCAACCAAAGAAAAATGGATGAATGGTATCAAATGGTTTAGTTTTCAGGATGCGATCAATGTAATTGAGTATGAAGATATTGAAAAACTCATGCTCATTGCCAAAAAACGCATCCGTCAAGGAGAATATTAAATAAATTTGAGTTTCTCAGGATACTTGAAACAGTTCAAGTATCCAAAAGATTCCCAAGAAAGTAGTTATGGAACAAGAAATAAATCTTGCTGATTATCAAATTAATATCGCGGATATTAGACAGCATATTGATGAGGTGGCAATCAATAAAAACAAAAAGCAGCCCCAAAACGCTGAAGAATTTACCGCCGATACTAAAGCTCTCTACGCCGACTTCGCCAAAGAAAAAATGGGTATCGAATTTAAGGATATTTCACTCTTTATTACTGCCCTCACTCACCGAAGTTATGTCAATGAACACAAAAAGGCCCACATCGAACACAATGAACGTTTAGAGTTTCTCGGCGATGCGATTTTAGAGCTCGTCACCTCTGATTTTCTCTATCGTAATTTTACTGAGCCAGAGGGGATTATGACTGCTTGGCGTTCCGCCTTGGTGCGCACTGAGTCTATTGGCCGCGCCTCTACTGAAATTGGCTATCTTCATCTCATTCGTCTCTCGAAAGGTGAAAAGCTCGGTAGCGATCGCACTCATGCCTCAATTATTGCTGACTGTTTTGAGGCGGTGACTGGTGCAATCTATCTCGATCAGGGTTACCTGCGCGCTAAGCAGTTTATTTATCAGCACATTCTGACTAAAATGGACGAAATTATCGTCAATGAATCCTGGCGCGATTCCAAGAGCTATTTACAGGAACTAGCTCAAAAAACCGATGGCGCTACTCCTCAATATCACGTGATAAAAGAGGAGGGCCCAGATCATGATCGTGTCTTCTCGGTTAACGTAGTGGTCGCAGGTCATATTCGTGGTACTGGTTCCGGGCATAGCAAGCAAGAGGCTCAATCTAATGCTGCCGCCGAAGGTATTAAATATTACAAAAAACACCTCGGTAATCAGCTTCCTGCCACTGGTCGCCTTACTTTACGAAAATAATTTATCATCCAGATCACGTATAAGCCTCATTTGCTTTTTGGATAATTTGCATTTTTTCATAAAATCAGTTAAAATATTTAAAATTAATTAAGGAGAAAACATGCTCGCGATTCGTATGCAGCGTAATGGTCGTACTCACTACCCAACATTTCGACTAGTCGTCCAAGAATCCCAGCGTCATCCACTTTCTGGACGCGTTGTGGCTGAGGTCGGCAATTACAATCCAGAAACTAAGAAAACCACCCTCGACAAGGAAAAAATCGAGTTCTACCTCAAGAATGGTGCTCAACCATCTACTCGTGTAGCTCGCATCTTGAAGCTCGAAGGTGTCAAACTTCCTGACTGGGTCAAGGAACCTACCAAGAAGCAAAAAGCTCCAAAGCACGCAGATAAGCTTCGTAAGAATCAACCAAAAGAAGAAGCTGAAGCTTAATTTCTTAAAAAACGCTCCGAAGAGGGGCGTTTTTTTACCAAAAGTGCTATAATATAACCATAAACTTAACCGGAGAACCTATGTCAACCATTGACCAACAATTTGTCGAATTTATCGTAAAAACTCTTGTCAGTAATCCAGAAAAAGTCGCTATTAATCGCGTTATTGATGAAAAAGGTGTCTTGCTTTCACTTTCTGTGGATCCAGAAGATGTCGGCCGCGTCATTGGTCGCCGTGGTGCTACCGCTCAGTCTATCCGCACCCTTCTTCGCGCTCTTGGTACGAAGAATGATGCCCGTTACAATCTTAAGATTGTTAATACTGATGAATTGGATGGTGAAGGTGAACCTACTGCCGCTCGCACTGTTGCGGGTTACGATGATGATACTGAGGCAGAAAACGACGGTCTTGCCGAAAAAACTCGCGCCGAGCTCGCCGATCTCGATGATCTCGAAGTCTAATAGGCTGCACAGAATCAATTTGTAATTGTCAAAAATACCCCCGAAAATGGGGTATTTTTCTTGCTAAATTCTCTTGACATTCAATACCATAATGGTTATACTAATTATAGTTCATTTTTGAACGAAGCCTAACTGCGAGTCGGCTTACATAAACAAGTTGAGAGCTTATATGTTCAAAAATCCCACCCGAAATCAGGTGGTTTTTTGATTCCAAAAATCAGAAATGCCCCTTGAAAAAATCCCAAAAATGCGTTAAAATGGCTACAAGAAGTAGTGTGCCTACTATAAACATGTCTTTTTATTTTAGCGAGGTGGAAAGACATAAGTGGCAGTAATCTTCGGCGCTAAAGATTATTAACACTAAATAAGAGGGAAAAGTGAGTAAAAATAGTACCATTCCAGATGGCAATCGTGTCTTTTTCACTGAAGGAGACAAATTGCCTATCCCTGATCTTACTGCACATCAGAAAGATTCTTGGGAAGAATTTGTACGTTCGGGTCTACGCGAAGTTTTCACCGAACTTAATCCAATTGATGACTATACTGGTCAAAAATTGTCACTAAAGTTTAAAGATTATGAATTTAAGGCTCCAAAACACACCATTCAGGAAGCCAAATATAATCTTGAAACCTACGAAGCTCCTTTGCATGTCAAAGCAGAACTTCAAAACAAAGTCACCGGCGAAGTTGTCGAACAGGAAATTTACTTCGGTAATTATCCATGGATGACTGACCGTGCCACCTTCATCATTAATGGTACTGAGCGTGTAATCGTCTCTCAGTTGATTCGTTCAGCTGGCGTCTTTTTCACCGCCGAAACCATTGGTATGAAGCGCTATTACGGTGCTAAGGTGATCCCGGGTCGTGGTGCATGGCTCGAATTCGAGACCGCGCCAAATGGTTGTATTTATGTGAAGATCGACCGCCGTCGTAAAATTCCGGTCACCACCCTTCTCCGCGCTCTTGGCGTTGTGAAGGATGCTGATATTAAGGCAAAATTCGAAAATGTTGACACTGGTGCGATTAATTACATTGATTCCACCATCGACAAGGATACTACCAGCTCTCAGGCTGCAGCCCTTCTCGAAGTTTACCGTCGTCTCCGCCCAGGTGACTTAGCTACTGTCGAGAACGCCCGTTCTATGGTTGAACGTACTTTCTTCGACTACAAGCGTTACGACTACTCTCGTGTTGGTCGTTTTAAGATTAACCAACGTCTTGGTTTTGACACTCCTAACGACAGCACTCATCGTACTTTGCAAATGGATGATCTTGTAGCAATTATCGCCGAAATCATTCGCTTGAATAATACTCAAGAACCAGCTGACGATATCGACTCACTCTCTAACCGCCGCGTACGCATGGTTGGTGAGCTCGTCCAACGCCAATTCCGCCTTGGTATGCTTCGTTTGCAACGTAATATCCTAGACCGTATGTCCATGGTTGACGCTAAAGAAAAAGTCACACCATCTCAGCTGCTTAACCCACGTCCAGTGGTGGCTGCAGTTCGTGAATTCTTTAGTACTTCTCAGCTTTCTCAGCTAATGGACTCTTACAACCCATTCGGTGAGCTTGCTCACAAACGTCGTCTATCTTCTATGGGTCCTGGTGGTCTCACTCGTGAACGCGCCGGTTTCGATGTGCGTGATACTCACCCTACCCACTACGGTCGTATCTGTACTGTAGAAACCCCAGAAGGTGGCAACGTGGGTCTCGTCTTGAACCTTGCTACCTATGCTCGTATTAACGAATATGGCTTCATTGAAGCTCCATATGTCGTCGTAAAAAACGGTAAAGTCACCGACGAAGTTATCTATGTCGACGCTAGTGTCGAACGTGATATGGTGATCGCTGATACCTCTGTAAAATTGAACGCCAAAGGCGAATTTGAAGACGAATGGGTTTCCGCTCGTGTCAATGGTCAGCCAGTTCAGGTAGAATCTGCTAAGGTTACCCACGTCGATGCCGCACATAAGGAAATTCTCGGTATCTCCGCCGCTCTGATTCCATTCGTGGAAAAGAACCGTGTCGACCGTGCACTCATGGGTTGTGCCATGCAGAAACAGGCTGTGCCTCTTCTTCGTAATCAAGCCCCAACTGTTGGTACCGGTATTGAAAATGATATCGCTCGCGCCACCTCTCAACTTATTGTCGCCGAAGGTGATGGTGTAATTGAAAAGGCCGATGGCCAATCTGTAATCGTCAAATACGCTGACAAAACTTCCAAAGAATACATTGTCGAGCATTTTGAACAAACCAACTCTGATCAATGTTACAACCAACGCTGTGTGGCGGTACGTGGTCAAAAAGTTAAGGCTGGTGACACTCTTATCGAAGGTGCCTCTCTTGAAAATAACGAACTCGCTCTTGGTCGTAACCTTCTCGTAGCCTTCATGCCATGGCGTGGTTACAACATGGATGACGCTATCGTAATTTCTCGCAAGCTTGTCGAAGATGATACTTTGACCTCTATTAATATTAAAGATTTCGATGTAGAAGTTCGTGAAACCAAACTTGGTCCAGAACAAGTTACTCGTGATATTCCTAACGTTTCCGAACACGCTCTTCGCCACCTCGGTGAAGACGGTATCGTGACTGTTGGTTCCGAAGTCAAAAATGGTGATATTCTCGTCGGCAAGATTACACCTAAGGGTGAACAAGAACTCAGTTCTGAAGAGCGCCTCCTTCGCGCCATCTTTGGTGAAAAAGCCAAAGACGTCCGTGATACTTCCGTGCGTATGAGTGGTGGTACTTCCGGTAAAGTTATCGGTGTTCGCATCTATACTCGTGAACAAGGTCATGAACTCAAGGCTGGCGTTCTCATGCAGATCAAGATCTATGTCGCAGAAATGCGCAAGATTCAGGTCGGTGACAAGATGGCCGGTCGTTACGGTAACAAGGGTGTAGTTTCCCGCGTACTTAACGTCGAAGATATGCCATTTATGGCTGATGGTACTCCAATCGACGTCCTACTTTCCCCAATGGGTGTGCCTTCTCGTATGAACCTCGGTCAGCTTTATGAAATTCACATTGGTATGGCTGCTCGTATTCTTGGTTACAAGGTTGCAACCCCATCCTTTAATGGTATCCCTGATGAAGTTATTTCCAAGGAGCTTGAAAAGGCTGGTATCGATAGCAATGGTCGTACCCAACTTTATGATGGTCTCACCGGTGAACCATTCCACGAGAAGACTGCAGTTGGTGTGATGCACATGATTAAGCTTCACCACATGGTCGAAGACAAGATTCACGCTCGTTCGACTGGTCCTTACACTATGGTTACCCAACAACCTCTCGGTGGTAAGGCTCAAAACGGTGGTCAGCGTTTCGGAGAAATGGAAGTTTGGGCTCTTGAAGCTTATGGTGCTGCTAGCATCCTTCAAGAAATGCTCACAATCAAGTCCGATGACGTTTATGGTCGTGCCAAGGCATACGAATCCATTATTAAGAATGAACCAATTCAAGGTCCTAAGCTTCCTGAAGGCTTTAATGTCTTAGTCAAGGAACTTCAAGGTCTCGGTCTTAAGGTTGATCTTCTCGATAATGGGGAAGCACGTGATGCCGACTCTGTAATTGAAGATACTTCTCGCGAAATTGAACGCGCTCAAGATGACCGTCAAATTTACGCTAGACACAATGTCCACATTGAAGATGACAGTAATGATACCATCGATCTTACTGAAGAAGAAACTGAAGAAGCCTTAACTGAAGATGGAATATCAATAACAGAAGGAGACGACGACAATGTCGATCTCGGAGAGGAGCTCTAAAATATGGCTTGGATGGATAATTATATCTCAGCCAGCGACTTCGATTCAATTCGTCTTTGCGTAGCAAGCGCCGAAGACATCTTGAGCTGGAGTTATGGTGAAGTATTGAAGCCAGAAACCATCAACTATCGTACTCAGAAACCTGAGCGTGATGGCTTATTCTGTGAGCGTATCTTTGGTCCAGTCAAAGATATCAACCCACATGATAGCAAACTTAAAGGTGTCCGCTCTCGTGAAGCTGCCGTCGATAAGGAAGGTAACTTGGTTACCAAATCTATCGCTCGTCGCGAACGTATGGGCCACATCAAACTCGCTGCCCCAGTTGCTCACATCTGGTTCATGCGTGGTACCCCATCTGCTTTGAGTCTTTTGCTTGACCTCACCGTCAAGTCAATCGAAAAAGTTGTCTACTTCGCTTCTTATCTCATTATCAGCGCTGATGACGCGAAAATTGAACAGGTTAAAGGCGATTTGATTGCTCAGCACGATGCTGCAATTCAGGCTATCAAGATTCGTTACTCTGAAGCTGCTAAGGCTGAAGGTGCTAACGCTGAAACCTTGGCTAATGAAGAAGCCAAAGAGCTTGAAGCCTTGGATGCTGACTTCTATTCTCGCAAGAATATTCTTGAAGGTTTGAAAAAGGGTGCCGTTATTTCTGAAATTGATTACCGCAACCTTCCAGAGGAATACGAAGAACTTGTCACCGTTAAGATGGGTGCTCAAGCTATCCGTGAATTGCTCGAAGAGATTGACCTTGATGCCATGATCGAAGATCTTTCTGCTCAAGCCGAAGAAGCTAAGGGTCAAAAGGAACGCAAACTTATCAAGCGTATTAAAT
>JABZKE010000110.1 GCA_015257445.1 Nanosynbacter sp.
CCTTAAGAATGACAAGAAGGTGATCGTTAATATTTTCGTTGCCGCTATCATCGCCCTTGCTATTACTTTGATTAGCGCTTCTTTAATTAAAAGCAGTACTAATAGTATCGTGGATAGCTTAAATACTTTAGATTCACTTTGGCGCTAAAATAAACTGAATAAATAAAACCAGAATTCATCTCTGGTTTTATTTTTTACCCCGAACTGTGATATATTTAAGATATGGACAATGCAGCAAATCTTAAATCTCGTCCGAAGAGTCTCAAGGTTAGACTTCTCGCGCACTATTACGAAAAAATTTTGAAGGACCTTAAAATCATTTGTATTACTGGCACCACCGGTAAAACTGTGACCGCTTATTATGTTTATTACATGTTGAAGCAGGCTGGTTTCCGCCCAGCAATCTTAGCTTCTGATGAGGAAATTAAGGTCGGTAATCTTTATAAATTCATCAAGGATGCTTGGAAAGCTGATGTCGATTATTTGGTTTTGACCGCGCCAGCTCATTCTTTACGCAAGGATGTTTTTTACAAGATGCCAATTCAGGTCGCTGCTTTGACGGATTTTGTCCCAGCTAGTCTCTCTGATCTTACTGCTGAGGAATATCTCGAAGCGGAAAATACTTTGTTTTCGATGAATCCAGATTCTGTCGTGCTTAATCGTGATGATCGTCATTATCTTGATTTTGCCGTATTTAAGGGTGTGACTAATACCTTGACCTACGGTACGGACTATAATTCAGATTTGCGTATTGAAAATAGTAAGCTTTATAAGAAAGGTTCGGAAGCTGAATTAAACTATCACGGCTATCGCTTCAATGTCGCTTCCTTCCTTACTGGGGAGCCAAATATTTCCTACATGGCCTGTGCTGCTACGATTGGTCAAGCGCTCAATCTTTCGAAAGAGCATATCATCAACGGTATTGCTGATTTCGAAGTTAATCAGGAAGAAACTGAATAATCAAAAAGACACCTTCACGGTGTCTTTTTTTATTTTTACTACTTGCTACTTTTGCATTTCTTTTAGTAGTTCACTCGTTACCTTGATGTCTTCGAAAGGCACCGCCTTGTCTCCCCTCAGGATAGTTTTTTCGTGACCCTTGCCCAGCACTAATACGATATCGTTCTTTTTGGCTAGACTCAGAGCCTTACGAATAGCTTCTTTTCTATCTTGAATCAGGAAGAGATTTTTCTTGCGCACGAACCCCTGCTTTTCGGCGCCTCTCGCAAATTCTTCCATGATCATCTGTGGATCTTCATCGCGTGAATCATCTTCCGTTACCACGATGTAGTCACTATTTTTTGCCCCAATCTCTCCGCGTTCTTCTCGCGTCGATTCATCGCGTCGTCCCGCCCCGCCAAACAGGGAAATTACCTTAGTTTTCTCCGTGCGCGCGGATTTGATTGCTTCAAAGACTTTTAAGAATGCGTCCGGCGTGTGTGCATAATCCACAATTGCAGTAAAATCTTGCCCCTCATCTATGCGATTCATTCGTCCTTCGACTGATTCTAGGCTGTATATACCATCATGAATTTGCTCTTCTGAAAGTCCGAGAATCAACCCCACTGCTGTGGCAGCCAGGGAATTATAAACCGTGAAAGTTCCCGGAATTTGAGTTTCGATTTTGAAACGTGGTAATTTCGTAGTGTTTTTCCATTGATGATTGATGCCACGCGTGTTTGGATTCACGATATATTTCACGCCACTGGCTGATTCTTCCACTTCCTCTGCCTGCAACATTCCGTGCTTTATACCATATGTGATATAATTTGAAACCTTGGTGGCAAAATATAACCATGATTTGTCATCTTCATTAATCACTCCAGCCTTCGCCACTTTGAATAACCTAGCTTTGGTGGCGCGGTAATTTTCAAAAGTTTTGTGATAATCAAGGTGTTCATGTGTGACATTGGTCTCCACTGCAATTTCGATTGGTACTCCGAAAATTCGATGTTGTGCTAAAGCGTGCGATGTGACTTCCAGTACCAAGAATTCTGCCCCCTGCTTTTCAATCTCATTCATGCGATAATTTAGCGTTTCCGCATCCACGGTAGTCATGTGCTCGATCTGTTCTTCCAGCTTATCTACTCCCCAGGCCACCGTGGTCATTAGTCCAGTTTTATAACCTGCATGATTTAACATCTTCCAAATCAAAAAACAAGTAGAAGTCTTACCATTAGTTCCAGTCACTGCGATTACGCGCATTTTCTTACCTGGAAAATGATATTTTTCTGCCGCTAGTACTGCTTTTCCCAAATGATAGGGAATCACTAGGCGATTATAATC
>JABZKE010000111.1 GCA_015257445.1 Nanosynbacter sp.
TTGCAGACTTTACTAATATGTTTAATACCTGCTCAACCCTCACTTCGCTTGATGACTCGACTTTTAATACCGGTGAAGCTATTAGTATGGCGAGCATGTTTAGTGGCATGCTGAATCTCACTGATCTTAATCTTGGAAACAATTTTAATACTTCCAAGGTAAACAGTCTGTATAATATGTTCTTCAACGATCGTAAGTTGGTTAGTCTAGACCTTTCGCAGTTTGATACCAGGAGTGTGACAAATATGGCGTCAATGTTTAGCTATATGTTTGAGTTAAAAAATCTCAACATTTCGTCCTTCGATACCAGCAAAGTAGAATCCATGTATCGTATGTTTTATAGTGCTAGTAAGCTCGAAAATCTTGACTTCAGTCATCTCGACACTAGTAAGGTCCATAATATGCAAGATATTTTTTCTGGTATGGCGGCTTTATCCTCAATCAATCTCGGCGGACGTTTTTCTACGGCTAGTGTGACAGATATGCGTGGTATGTTTACAGATACGAATAGTCTTACCGAACTTGATTTGAGCAATTTTAATACTGCGAAGGTGAATAAATTTAGCAACATGTTTGCTTCCTCGCGCCCGCTCGAAACA
Source organism: Nanosynbacter sp. (assembly GCA_015257445.1). Taxonomy (GTDB): domain Bacteria; phylum Patescibacteriota; class Saccharimonadia; order Saccharimonadales; family Saccharimonadaceae; genus Nanosyncoccus. The sequence goes on from JABZKE010000111.1 coordinate 600, forward strand.
AAATTGGAAAAAATTTACGTCAGTCAAGATTTTAATATTTCTGCTGGCACTGAATTTAATAATGTATTTCAAAATCAGGTCAAACTACGTGGTGGCAATGGCTCTTTCCTTGTAAATCCTGCTTCTGCCGACAAAACTTGGCTTCGTATCGACCGTCCAGGCGCCAAAGGTTATTTCACTCAAAAACCATAACCGTTTAAAATTACCAAAAATGATAATTTTAAACGGTTTTGCTATAATAGAGTTATGATTAGTAACTCTCTTCGGCAAAAATTAGATTTCTTGATTGAACATTATCGTGATTTGGTACCAAATTATGCTTCTGGGATCAGGGACCTAAGCCTTGTCGAGCTTCCAGAAATGGTTTATAACTCCAATGCCATCGAAAACTCCACGCTCACACTAGAAGATACGGAAGATATTTTAATACGCCATCAGATTCGTACCGATCATCTGATTCGTGAGATTTTTGAAGCGACTAATTTAGCGAAAGCTATGAAGTTTCTTCTAGATAATCTCGAAACTGAAATCTCTGTGCCACTAATTCTTAAGCTTCACAGTATTTTGATGCAGAATATTCGTGATGATGCTGCCGGCCGATTTCGCACTAATAAGGAGTGGGTGCGCGTAGGTAGTCATCTAGGTGCAAACCCGCAATTCGTCCACGGTTTCATGTCGGATTTAGTTGAAAAATATAATACATCAGACGGCCAATATTTTCTCGATAAAATCGTCTATTTTCACGCCGAATTTGAAAATATCCATCCGTTCATCGATGGTAATGGTCGTATTGGACGACTTCTAATTAATGAACAATTGGACCTACTTAACCTGCCACCTATTTTGATTCCTAATAAATCCAAAAATGAAGAATATTATCCAGCCCTAGAAGAATATTCAAAACTCAACAAACTCGATCAACTATCAGAATTTTTTGCTAGACTTCTTATCGAGGCCTTATATCGCCGTATCACTCGTCTCACTGCGCCGAAAATTGTCTCCGTCTCCGACTGGGCAAAGCAAAACCAAATGAGCGTTCAATCAGCTACCAATAAAGCTATTCGTGGCACCATTCCAGCTTTTCGCCTGCGTGGCCATTGGATGATTGACTCGGACTTTCAAGCCCAAAAATATGAAGAATAATGATTAATGAAAATTTCAAGTCTTCTCTTTTATTACACTTATGCTAAACTTAGTTAAAAGGAGAGGAAGGTTTCATGTTATTTTTTAGTAAAAATAAACACATTCTAAAATGCGCTGTTTTGTTACTCACAATCACTTTAGCTGGTGTTGTTTTAAACACTGATAATACTCACGCTAGCGAACTAGCTGCTTTCTTTACCTGGAATACTGATACTAATGCGGACGGCAGAGATATTCTAGATTCCGATTCAAAATCAATACGGATGTTAGCTGAATTGTATGTGCAGGGTGCATATGACAGTGGCTTCACCGTCTCAGTTCATACAAAAAATGATACTACGTCACTCGTTAACGAGGAAAAGTTTGTCAATGATGAAATCATATCTATCTCCGAAAACTTAACCCTGGATAATTTTAAAGAAAATAACTGGGGGCTCAGCACTGATGGTACGAATTATCAATCAATTCCAGATAAAAATCATCCAAGACTTATTGCAAACACAAAAGGTCAAGATAGTAGCACAGTAAAGACTTACTATGCAAT
>JABZKE010000112.1 GCA_015257445.1 Nanosynbacter sp.
ACTTAATTTGAAATTCAAAAACCCTGGCCGTGCGATCTTAATCTCCAAATCCGTCTCGCCAAGTCCACGCATCAGCTCCTCGGCAATTTCCATCGGATTCTTCCTTAAAGTTTTTGCTAGCAACATCGCCACATTGGTCGCGAAGTCGCAACCAGTATTTTCTGGTGCGGGCGTCAAAACTACATCCATTTCTACGGAGTATAGTTCGACAATCGTCTTTTTTAGGGTATTTTGAATTTCTTCCATATCTCTATTTTATCACAATTTTAATTACACAACATTTTTCAAAAAATACAAAAATTTCATATAATCTCGATCGTCTCTCTGCTAGCCAAAAAAATAGCAGTCCTTAAACTGCTATTTTAAAACTTACTTTTAGAACTTTAAGTTTTTTATTTTAAGCTTTTTACAAACTCCATAAATAATGGATGTACACGTAAAGGTCTCGATTTCAGCTCTGGATGCGCTTGTGTTCCCACAAAGAATTTTTTCCCTGGTGCTTCCACAAATTCTACCAATTTTCCGTCTGGTGAGGTACCCGAAACCACTACGCCGCCCTTTTCGATTTCCTTAAGGAATTTTTGATTCACTTCATAACGATGGCGATGGCGTTCCACAATATTAGTTTTTCCGTAAATCTTAGCTGTTTTACTTCCCTTGACCAATTTCGCCGGAAAATCCCCCAGACGCATACTACCACCCGTCGATTCCTTCCCCTCTTGGCCATTCATCAAATAAATCACATTTTCTTTCGTCTCTTTATCAAATTCTTCCGAGTTCGCATGCTTAAGTCCTGCTCTTCTCGCACTCGCGATACATGCCACCTGCATCCCTAGGCATAATCCGAGATAAGGCACGTCGTGATCCAAAGCATAATTTGCTGCCGCGATTTTCCCCTCCACCCCACGATTACCAAAACCGCCCGGCACCACTAAACCATCGACTTCTGCTAATGTTTTTTCATCGACTTTTTCTGCGTTAATCCAGCGCAAATCCAGATTCACGTCATTCCAAGCCGCCGCTGCTTTCAAAGCTTCCGTTACACAGATATAGGTATCTTCGTTCCCCACATACTTCGCCACCAATCCCACCTTCACGGTTCGCGCATTCTTCTGAGCTCGCTTCTTCGAAAATTCTTCCCAAGCAGACATATCCGGCTCTTTGTCATCCCCCACAAAATCATTCAAAATCTCTAGCACCCCAGATTTCAAAACATTAAATGGTACATCGTATACCGAATCAATATCTGGCAAATTCAGCACTGCCTCATCTGGAATCCCCGAAAACCTGGCAATTTTTTCACAAATTTCGCGTGGCGCTGGTTTTTCCGTACGACAAACCACCACATCTGGAATAATCCCAAATCCACGTAAATCCTTTAGTGCATTCTGTGCTGGTTTACTCTTTAATTCTTTCGAAGTATTAATCCATGGCACGTAAACCACATTCACATAAAGACAATTTCGTCGCCCTACTTTATTCCCGAACAATCTAATTGCCTCGATAAACGACAGCCCCTCATAGTCACCCACTGTACCGCCAATTTCTACGATATGAATATCCGAATTTTTCGAAGCATTCATAATTTTCTCTTGCACTAAATCCGTAAAATGTGGCACCAACTGTACGGTTTTACCGTGAAAACCTCCCGCGCGTTCTTTTTCAATCAATTCTTTAAAAATCGAACCCGAAAGCGTAATCGAATAACGGTTTGTTTCAAAATCCAAGAAGCGTTCATAGTGGCCGAGATCAAGATCGGTTTCCACCCCATCATGGGTCACATAACATTCACCATGTTCCACCGGATTCAAAAGTCCTGCATCCACATTCAGATACGGGTCGCACTTTTGCATCGTCACCTTGAAACCCTTGGCCTTCAAAATAGCCCCAATCGAAGCCGCCGTAATTCCCTTTCCTACTCCAGAAAGTACTCCGCCGGTCACGAAGATATATTTACATTTATGCTTCTCGTTTTGTTTTTCGTCTTTATTTTTCATGGGACACCTCTCCTTTCGCCCACTCCATTAACTTTTACATACCTTCATATTAGCATAAACATTAAATAAAAATAGTCTATTTTCTCAGAGTTTTCTTCATTTTCTCCCTAAATTCTGTTATAATATAGAAAATTGTTGGAAGTGTGTCCGAGTGGTTTAAGGAGCACGCCTGGAACGCGTGTATGCGGGGAACCGTATCGGAGGTTCGAATCCTCTCGCTTCCGCCATTAAAATAAAATAGACCCAGAGGGTCTTATTTTATTTTAA
>JABZKE010000113.1 GCA_015257445.1 Nanosynbacter sp.
GTTGGCATCTTAGTTGGAATCAAACGAAAGGCTGCCGCAAGGTGTCCTTTTTCATTAAAAGCGTTCACACGAAAACGTGCAATTTCTCCAAAAGCAAATGAATAATCAAATTCCTTATCTTTCGCCAAAGTTTCACGTTGCATTGAATCTAGCGTCGAGAAAATCAAAGTGTCGACAATTTCCGTCGTCAAAATCGGCGTATTTGGAATTGGCACCAGTGAACCATCAATACGTAAGATTGGTGGCAATCCCACCTGAATATGCAAATCTGAAGCTCCATGCTTAATACAAGCCTCTAATAATGTTTCAATTTTCACCGAAGTTGGCACGGCAGTTGGTGATGAAGCGGCTGCGGCGGCCTGTGCTGCGGCTGCTGAACGTACGCTCGTCTGTGCTTGATTTTCTTGCATATTTACCTCTTATCTTTATTTTACCATAAACTTTTTTATCTTCACTACGCCAAATCTGACGCTACGCGGTTCACCTCACTTACGGTCGTTACTCCGGTCAGCGCCTTCAACATTCCGTCTTGTCGCATCGTCAAAGTGCCTTTTTCCTTCGCTAGTTGCATAATTTCCGAAGACGTTGCGCGTTTCACAATCATTTTCTGAATATCATCGTCAATCTCAATCGTTTCATAAAGACCTGCACGCCCCTTATATCCACCCGGCGTTTCCCTCTCGTCAATTCCCCGCATCATCGAGTAACCATTCGGATTCACCACCGGCAGTCCCGGATAACCCAAATCTTCCGAGACCATCGCCACCTGTTCCTGACTTTGTGGCAATAATTTAGCCACCAAATCATTAATCTGCTTAGTTTCCATTTCTGTCGAATGCACCACTTCTCGTTTCGGCGCCACCCGACGCACCAAACGCTGACCAATCACCGTGTTTAAGGTCGAAGCTAAAAGAAATGGCTCAATCCCCATATCCAGAAGCCTTGGCAAAATACCTGCCGCCGAGTTGGTGTGCAAAGTCGAAAATACCAAGTGTCCAGTTAGCGATGCCTGCACCGCCAAGTTCGCCGTTTCCGCATCACGAATCTCACCCACCATTACTACGTCTGGGTCCTGACGCAAAATACTACGCAATCCCGCCGCAAAAGTCAGACCCGCATCCACATTCACCTGAATCTGATTCACCCCGTCCATCTTATATTCGACCGGGTCTTCCAGGGTCACGATGTTAATTTTGTCCGATTTAATTCTTTTAATCAAAGCATACAGCGTCGTCGACTTACCGGAACCGGTCGGACCAGAAGTCAAAATCATACCGTTCGGACGTTCAATCCCCCGCTGCACCATCGCCAGCGCATGTCCCGTCATACCCATCTGTTCAATGTCGAGTGTCGTACCACTTTTATCCAAAATACGAATTACCACCTGTTCACCCCAAATCACTGGCGAAACCGCGATACGTAAATCAATTTCCGTACCTTCCACCGACACTGTAAATTGACCGTCTTGTGGTACGCGGTGTTCATCAATTTTCAAGTTCGCTAAAATCTTAATTCTTGAAACCAAAGCCGGCTCAATCGATTTCGGAAGTTCCATCACCTTACGCAACACACCATCGATGCGACAACGTACCACTAAGGCTGCTTCCAGTGGTTCGATATGAATATCCGAAGCCTTGGTTTTCGTCGCATAATCCAAAATCGTAGTCAAAGCTTTCGAAATCGGCGAATCCTGTGTAATGGTTTTTACACTCGAAGAATTCGCATCTTCCTCGTCGCTACTTTTAACCGCTTTTTCCACCGCGCGAAAATCGCCCTGATACTGAGCAATCGCACTTTTAATCCCCGCTTCACTGGCCACCATACCGCGAATTTGCTTCTGCGTCAAAGTCGAAAGATAATCAATCTGCTGCACGTTCGACACATCCAGCATCGCCACATACAGCACCCCGTTCTTCTCCCCTAGTGGCACCACCATCAATCTCGAAACCACGTCATAAGGCAGCAAAGTCAAAATCTCGCGGTCCATTTTCACGTTATGTAGGCTCACATATGGCACATTCATAATTACCGCCGTCGCATGCGAAATTGTCTCGGCATCACAAATTTTTTGTGCCACCAAATTAGCCAGTAATGGCTGCTTGCGTTTTTCTGCCTCTTCGACTACTCTTTTTACATCAGACTCAAAAACCAACCCTTCTTTAATCAAGAGCTGGATCACTTTTTCTTGCGAGTCATGTGTAAACAAAATCTTTTCCTTTAGTTTTCTTTCTTAGTTTCTGAAGTTTTATTCGTCGAAGTTGAA
>JABZKE010000114.1 GCA_015257445.1 Nanosynbacter sp.
CTAATGCTTCGGCAGACCATGAAGAACGCCGGATTTATTTTCCAGAAGACAAAACTTACAGTGCCAAGCGGGCTCGCGGTCTAATCGTGCATGAACTGGGCACCCACGTACTGCGTGCGGTTCCCTACGTGGATCATGAAGTGGAGGCATTTTCGACCGGTTTCCCAAATAACGAAGAGTTTGATGAGGGCGTAGCGAAAGCGGTAGAGCAAGCCATTAACGGCAAATATGAAGATTCGGGAATTGACCATTATATTAATATTGGTTTAGCTAATTTTAAGGGCAAGAATTTTCGTGAAGTTTACGAAATTCAATGTAAATTGCGTGAATTAACGGGTGGTAAAATTGAACCAGTTTTCAATGCGGTACAGCGCTGTTTTCGTGGAACGGGTGAGCTACCAAACAATAAAGATTTGGCATATTACAACGGAGCGAATCGAGTTTGGAAACATATCGAAGATCACATCGATGATATTGAATTGTTTGATCAACTTTTCTTGTCGGGAAAAATTGATTATCAAAATGAGCAACAAGAACAGATTTCCTACGAAGCCAGAACCAAAGGAATTTAAGCAGAAAAAATACCCCAAATTCGGGGTATTTTATATTAGGAAAAATATCGAATATTATCACCGATGATTAACAGTGGTAAACCGAGAATAAGAGCTCCGACCATCATTAAAACAAAAGCATAATTAAAAATACTTACCAGTCTGGACCATCTTCTAATAAAACGGCTCGAGGCGCGAAACATCATTTGTAGATATCCTACCAAGAAAATCACGTTTATTAAGAAAAAATATTGCATAGCAGTTTTCGAAGAATTGAGAATTTCAAATCCGATAATAGCTAAAATTGTGGTCATACTTACAATATTAGCGTAAGCATAGTTACCCCTAACTTCTGGGCCAGTATTTTCCCAGACCGCCTGCTCAGGTAACTTAAATAGTAAGACTACCGAAATAGCAATCATTAAAACTGAGCCCAAAATCAGAGCCAGTAACCCTAGGCCATTACGATACAATAAATCAATCGCGATGAGGATTGGTGTACCAAAAATTCTAAGCAGATTAGAAGCATCGAAAATATCGACTTGCTCTTTTAACTTTTCGGCCTGAGTTTTTTCTTCCTCGTATTGTAACTTCCTTAAATTCTTGAATTCGTCAATTTCTATCATACTTCCCTCCCTTATGTAAAAACTAAAAATGAATTAGAAACAAGATGCACCTGATACTTTGTGGTATTTTTCCTCCTTTCAAGGTGCGACTTTATATAAATTATTAAGTGAATTTATATAATAATATCTATATATTATACATTAAAATGGTTATTTTGTCAATCAAGCATATCAAGACCAGTAAAAAAGACTGCGTGACGCAGCCTTTTGGGAGGTTATTTGCAATAATTAATTTCTAACACTGTCTAGTACCTTGAATAACTCCTTGGATGGCATTAGACTATAAAAGCTAAAGCCGCCACTCGGTTTTGGCAAGGATTTAACACCGTAATGAGCCCATATTTGAGCCGCTTTCTTATTATCATAACTGTTATCCCACCAATCTGGTCGAAGAGAATCCCCGTTTGGTATAAAATATGCCTCGATATTTTCCAGGCGTTTTTCAGGTTCCCATCTGCCAATCAGACCGAGTTGATTACAGTATAATAATGGGTCCTTTCTCATACAATCAGTGGAAGACTGCTTGATTGCGGCTATCACTTCGTCATTGTGCGGGTTCGGATCATCGGCAAAAAAAGGAATTTTACTAAAATACCATAAACGTGATAAATGTGTATGGAATACCCTTTGAATAAATCGCATAGCGGTACAGGGTGCCCCACCTATGAAAAATATTCTCACAATTTGACTTGGCCGATACAAAGCCATCTCATATGCGACAGCGGCGCCAAAACCACCCTGAGCATGAATTTCAAATTTTCCTTCATGTTGGTCAAAGAAATCAGCTGCACTCTCCCGTATACCGTCAGTAACAGACCGATTACCGTTATACTGGAAAATTTGCACCTGGTTAGTGGCATAATGACAAGAAACATCGTTTGCATACCATGATTCGGTGTCCACAGAGTCACCCTCTGCGGGTATAATTAGAATATTAATATCCTTCACTACTATCACCTCCTGTTAAGATGCAACCCCCTTTTTATATTATAACATATTTAATAATTTATGCAAAAAATAGACTAAGTTAACATCTCAAGTGCAACACTAACCAACAAAAAGAGACATCAATCGTT
>JABZKE010000115.1 GCA_015257445.1 Nanosynbacter sp.
TAATTTAACTGTTTGTTTTTTTATCACCTGATAGCGCAGTATTTTACCATCACCACGCTCGACACTAATCGTATCACCAGTATTTAGAGATTCTAGTTTATTAAAAATCCCGCCCAACGTTGTACCCGACGCATGCCCAATAATTATTGATGCGCCTAATTGACCTGGCTTAACACTGCCAGTATACCATCCAGCATCAAAGATGTTGACAGGTGACTGCATTGAACCGTCCGAATTGACGCTCATTTGCAAAACCCTAGCCTTAACCCCCAACTTCTCAATAGTGATGACTCGCGGCAAGTCCGCAGCTACTTTATACTTAGCGATCACATCATCTGAGACTTTAGTTTCATCTTTACCTTCACTACTTCTACGATCATTAGAATCATCGCTGCGTGCCGTTACTGGCGCCCCATTAACGGCGTTCTTTATTCGACTATTCAACAGCCAGGAGTCAACAAACGAATATATCGAGATTGTCAAGAGAATAATTGCAATTACGCCAGGAAGCTTTTTACGAAAATTACCGCCTAAAATATTTCGCAAAGATTGCTTAATACGTCTCCGCTTGCTACCCCGAAAATCACCGACAAACACAGACTCTCCATAGATATCTAGTAAGCGGGCTGCTCGAGTCAGTTTTTTATTAATTAGCGTAGGTTTCTTTGATTTTATACACTGCCGAGGCTGTTTTGTCTTAGTTGACGCAGAATGATGAGCAATATCCGCAGTATGATTCATATTCACACTATCGGTCACATTTACAACAATATCGCTCATCAGCCTGCGTCGCGGTACGACTACTCGACCCCTAGCCTTTGGCGGTGTCTGTGAATTGCGTATATTTCGTTCTCCCCGTATCATACCTACCTCATTGTAGCCAACAGGCACGCTCTGCGTCAAACCGCTTATGGCGTGCCTGTCGATTTTTTAAGCCTTTACTTCGGCTCTTTACTTCTTACTAAGACTCTTTCGCTTTGTTACGAATAGTAGAGCGGCTGCTGAAGCTACTCCAGCTATAGCCCCAATCAAATTAACAGACAATTTTTCACCACCTGTATTTGGAGCTTTTGGAGCTTTTGAGTCATTCTGTGCCGTCAGTACAACATCATTACCGTCACCGCCAACATAACTAATCTTGAAGGTTGCACCACTTACAGTTACTTCTGCACCTTCAGGTAAGTCCTTAAATGTTCCTTGAACAGGGTTAGTGCCGTTGTTGCTGACGATCGTAAAGGTATCGCCCTTCTTAATGACACCACCAGCCAAGTATGTTAAGTCTAGACTACCCTTTAGATAAACATCGTGTGCAACAATCTGATCATAGTGATCCTTGTTTAAGATTTCAGCCTTATATACACCGGTATTATTTAGAGAGAAACCTTCCAGTACAGTAATTTTACCTGGTGAGTTGCCCGGAGAAACAATACCTGATACATAAAGACCCTTTACCGTGGCATCACCGCCAAATACACCACCTTCACGAACGGTCACATGAGAGCGACTACCATTTAGTAAAACTGTTTCACCTTTTTTAACAGTCACAAACTCATCAGGCTTGTCGCCGTCTAATTGTATTGTTTTAGCCTCGTTAGTATGACCAATCTGACCGTTCGGGGTGCCACTAGTGTTATTTGAAGACTCAACCAGTACTGTACCTTCATTATCTTTATGAGCAACCAGTTTACCTGGACCACTAAGTTTACCAGTAATCTTCAATGTGACATTTGGTGCCAGCTGATACTCAACGTCACCATTAAGTGTAATGTCGCCAGACAGAACCGTCGTCACATTCTGATGACTTGCAACGTAATAACAACGTATTCCACTAGAAATCATCGAGCCATTTTCAAAAGTGATTTTACTGGAACTTGTCTCATCGCTATAATAACTAATGTCTAGTTGACCTTTGTTCTTAATAGTAACACTGTTAGCGTTTTTTGGCCACGCACCGGCGTTCTCTCCGACAATTATCTCTGAAGCTTTCACACCAGCTATGTCATTACAGCCAGAATTTGCAACCTCAAAACGATTTATAGTCGACCTATTTTTTTCTTCAACTCCCTCCTCAAGTCCACCATCAAATCCATTAGACTTCAAGTTTGATAAGCCATTAATAGTGCCAACAATATAAACTTTAGGGATTTTACGCTCATCCTTACTATCGCTACTGGTATGATCTCCAGTAAATTCAGCATCTGACGTAAACCGCATCGTATCAATATTATAGTCGG
>JABZKE010000005.1 GCA_015257445.1 Nanosynbacter sp.
TCACGGTTTAACTGTGGCAGTGGAAGATTCCTTGACCCGCTATAACAGATTACGAGGACGTAGGACTTGGTACGTGCCAGGAGCGGATCATGCTGGCTTTGAAACCTGGGTGGTTTATGAACGTGAATTAGAAAAATCGGGTCGTTCTCGTTTCTCGATGAGTCGTGATGAAATTTATAGCGAAGTCTGGAATTTTGTACAGAGTAAACGTGGTGATATGGAGCTGCAGCTACGCGCGCTCGGGGCTTCTTGTTCATGGCAGGATCTCACTTTTACCCTGGATGAAAATGTAGTGCGCCGCACTTATAAGACCTTTGAACAGATGTGGAAGGATGGTCTGATTTATCGTGGCGAAAAATTAGTAAATTATTGTACGAAACATCAGACGGCTTTTGCGGATATCGAGGTGGAATACAAGGATGAAAAAGGTATTCTCTACGAGATTAAATATCCATTTGGGCCGGGGGTAGATAGTGACGCTAAGGTGGAACTTCTAGATGAAAATGGTGAAGTCGAGAGAGTAATTGAGGGGGGTGTAGTGGTTTCAACTACGCGTCCAGAAACCTTATTCGGTGATACAGCGGTGGCGATTAACCCAAATGACAAGCGTTATGAATTTTTGCATGGTAAGACTTTAATTTTGCCGCTAACTGGTCGTGAAATTCCGGTAGTACTGGATGAACATGCAGAGATGGACTTCGGTACAGGGGTAGTGAAGATTACGCCGGCACATGATAATGATGATTTTGAGGTGGGATTGCGACATGATCTACCGAGAATTCAGGTGATTGGATTCGATGGTAAGATGTTGCCTGTCTGTGGTGAAGAAATTGCTGGGCTGACAGTAGAAGAAGCGCGTAAGAAGACGGTGAAAATGCTGAAGGATGCAGGCTTACTGGTCGGCGAAAAGAAAATGCAACATTCCGTAGCGCACTGTTATAAGTGTGGCACGGTGATCGAACCGATGTTGAAAGAACAGTGGTTTATCGATACCTCAAAGCTAGCGAAGATGGCAATCGAGCGCTTAAATAATAATGAAATTAAGTTTTATCCAGAGAATAAGCAGAAGGTTTTGATTAATTATCTCGAGGGGTTGAAAGATTGGAATATTTCACGTCAGATTCCTTGGGGAATTGCAATTCCGATGTTCCACAAAATCGATCCGAACGCGGAAGGTGAAGAATGGGTGTTCGATACTAGAACACATCTGTTTGAGATCGAAATTGGGGGTGTAAAATATCGTCGGGATGAGGATACTTTTGATACGTGGTTCTCTTCCTCGCACTGGCCAATTGTTTGTACGAACTGGGAAGAGGGTTTCAAAAATGAATTCTATCCACTAAATGTGATGGAAACCGGAGCAGATATTTTGTTTGCTTGGGTGGCCAGAATGATTATGATGGGGATTTACGTGACAGGTGAAGTACCATTCCGTGAGGTATACCTACACGGTTTAGTGCTTGACGCTAAGGGTAAAAAAATGTCCAAGTCTAAGGGTAATGTGATTAACCCGATGGAATTGATTGAAAAATATGGTTCGGATGCTTTCCGTATGGGGATTTTGCGTGGCCGCTCAGCGGGATTAAACCAGGCTTTCTCAGAGAATTCAGTGATTTCGAGCCGTAATCTTTGTAATAAATTGTGGAATGTTTCACGGTTTGTGCAAGGAATGGTGGATGAATCTGCGGCGGATTCAACAGAGACAAGCGTTGTAGAATATACAACGGAAAATGCAGGTGAAGACTGGATTTGTCATGAAATTAACCGGGCTAGCTCGATGCTGGAACAGGCGATGAGTGAATATCGTTTCTCTGAGGCGGTGGAAATTGTTTATAGTTTGGTTTGGGATAAGTATGCAGACTGGTTCCTAGAGAGCCAGAAGATTTTTAAGAATATTCCTTTACTTAAGAAGACTTTAGAGAATGTTTTGATGATGATGCATCCTTTTGCGCCTTTCGTAACAGAGGTGATTTGGCAAAATCTTTCTTGGACTTCCGGTATGGTGATCGACGCGGGTTGGTCTGAAAACATGAAGTACGATGAAATTTCAGCGATGAATTTCGAACGTATGATTGAGGTGGTGACGAAGATTCGTGCGACGAACAATTCCCTGTCGCTTCTAAATAATAATAAGAAATTCGGTCTACTCTTTGGTGAAGACGTAATGGCGATTGAAAATACCTTGCTTTTGAAATTCCTATCGCATGTACCTTATATTTCCTCGACCAATGGTACGCCAAGAGGTTTGAAATTAGCGATTGCAAACCATGAGTTATATCTCGATGTGACAGCTGAGGTGGTAGCTAAGTATAAGGATGAACTGACGGAGAAGATTTTAGCAGTAGGTCGAGAACTTGATGGGTTAAATTCACGTATGATGAATCCAAATTATGTGGAAAGAGCACCGGTGGAATTAGTGAGAGAGACGCGTAATCTGATCGCAGAAAAAGAAAAGCTGATCGAAGAAATGAAAATGCAGCTAAATGTAATCTAAAAAATTCAGTCGTTCCCTGCTGAGTATTAGAGGTAGATGTAAATATTCTAGATAAGAAACTTCGGTGATGAGCCGAAGTTTTTCGTGGTATTCAATATAAAAGCTGAGAGTTGAGTCTAATGATTGTTTGACTCAGAGGCTATAAATTAAGCTTAATGCGCGTTTATGGCTATAAAAGCAAAATAAGTAGTGTAATTCCCTGTTAGTTTATAGTTTTATAGAGGAATATTAGCATCCTTGATAGAATTTTAATAATATATTTAGCCTTATTTTAACATCCTAGATATAATTTTCACGAAAAATTTAGCTTACTTTTAGCATCCTAAAAAGAAGTACTTTTTATTTTATAAAATTTAGACACAAAAATACTATGCGCTATTTTAAGGCTATATTATTCCTTCTCCATGTGAAAAAATGGCGTGAAAATACTATGCTTCCCTGTTAAGCACATGAAAAATCTTGTACAGTGTAAAATACTAATGTTTAATGCTTGACAAATAAGCATAAACATTTCCTAATAAGGTACTGATCTGTTCTTTTATGACCCAATTACCGAGGCGCTATCGTATTTAAAATTATGTGTTCCGTTAAAAAAATTCGATAATTGTTATGTCTATATTAGCGTGAGCGGGTTGCTAAGTCAAGTGGGTACTAAATATAGAGAAGATTTGAAATAAACTTATGCATTTTCTGGAAAAGTCGGGGGAATAATGGTGAAAAAGCCTATCTATGAGCATTAAGTGGATTTATATAAAAAGGGAACTAGTGCAAAAAATGCACGGGTTGGGATATTCGGGTTTTAATCTGGTTATTGGGTTAGGATATATCGGAATATTCAAGTAGGGAACTGGTGCAAAAAATGCATGGGTTGATCGGGTGATTTTTTGGGTTATGTTGGAAAAGGGAAGAAGGTTATGTTAAAATGTGGTTGTGGCATATATTAGAAAATTTAAGACAGCTTCAGGGGCGACTGGTGTGCAAGTTTGCTATAAAGAACATGGCAAGGTTGTGAAACTGATACATGTGGGTTCTAGTAACTCGGAATTGGGGCTGACGAAACTTCTAAGAAAGGCCCAAGATATTATCGATGCAGGGAAGCGTAGGCTTTTTTAATCGAGTAATAGTAAATTAGAGTTATTTTTGATTGATTTTTAAATTTGTTTGAAGAGCAATTTAACAGGTGCGGTTAAAAATAACTAAATTTGGTTTATTTTTGATGGATTGCCGTCAGAAATTTATAATTAGCCACTATATAGAGGTTTTATTTTGATGGACTTCTTTTTGAATTTATCAGTACTGGATTTGGCCTTTAAGGTAGTTTTTTTGACTGAGATTGGTTTGTTTTTTAGAGTAGTTTATTTTTGACTGAGATTGGTTTGGTTTTTAGGGTAGTTTTATTTTGACTTCGATTTTTAATTTTTACTAATTTTGTTTATGCTTGAAAAATTCAAATTTATTGATATGATTTGAATTAGCTTGAATTATTATTCGACAGAGAAACGTTGGTTTAGTACATTAGGAGGTTGAAATGAAAATCATGGAAACAAGTGCAAGATTGTTGAATCCATTTTTGGATGATCTTTCGGATGAATTTTATCTGCAGATGTTATTAAGACATGTAGAAAAATGTGGCAGAATTTGCTATCTGAGTGAGCCTAAGGATCCGGAGGGAAGTACCGAGAAGTTTGTTCGGATGCTGATCAAAAATGGGCATGAGTCACCACTGGAGCATGGAAGTTGTACGTTCAAAATTGTGACGGATCGGGCAATTTCACAGGAAATTGTGAGACATCGTTTGGCGTCTTATTCTCAGGAATCTACGAGGTATTGTAATTATGCGAATGGGAAATTTGCAAGGGGGATTACAGTGATTGAGTCGAGTGGCCTGGCGGAAAATGAGGCGAGGGAATGGCTGAATTTAATGGAGATGTCGGAGAGGACGTACCTACATCAAATTGATGCTGGCGTGAAGCCGGAAAAGGCGCGGGATGTGTTGCCGCTTTGCTTGAAAACGGAACTAATGATGACGGCAAATTTTAGAGAATGGCGACATTTTTTGAAATTGCGCGGTTCGAGAATGGCACATCCAGAAATTCGGAAGCTAGCTAGACAAATTTACGAAGTTTTTCAGCAGGCGATTCCAGTACTAGTGGAAGATATTAAGCTTGCGGATATGGATGACTGAAAACTGAAGGATGAGTAAAAAGCGTGTCCGTAAAAAGATGAGATAAACTGAAAAATAAATGAATTGTTCAACCAAAAAGACTCGCGGAGGGCGAGTCTTTTTTACGTACTGAAATATCTCGGAGAGTGAGAGAGGGGAGAGGGAATTATCGGACAACTTCGGATGGGAAGTTGGGATTTTCGTTAAATAAAATCGATTGTTTAGACGGAAATGGATAGGGAATTAGGGAGCGGCTTTGTAGGTGAAGTACCCTGGTTTACCATTGCTTGGATCATCTATACGAGCATAAGTAGAGTAATTATGGTAATTGCTTTGATGAGTGCCGGCACCACCGACTAGCTTAGGAGCTAGATAGAACATACGTTCGGTTGGACTATAATAGGTAGCTCCAGCTGTAGGAGGAACAAATTTTTCTGATGTATAGATAGTAGTTAATTCTGGCATGTCATAGAATGCACCATACATATTATTAGCCCCAGAAGTATCAAATCCAGGTATAGAGATGGTAACAACTTTTCTCATATCATAGAAGGTATAATACATACTCTTAAGAGCGTTGGTTGTTTTTACATGGCTTAAGTCTAATTCAGTAAGAAGTTGGGAGCTAGCAAACATATAATTAATATTTTCGGCTTTTTCAAGATTAAAATTATCGATGTTTAAACTTTTAAATTTATTATTTTCAAACATGTTTTTAAAAATAGTGACATTTTGCGTATTAAAGCTAGATAGGTTAATATTTCCAGCATAGCAACTACTGAGCATATAAGTCATGTCTGTTACATTTTCGGTAGTAAGTGGCAGATTAAGCGTGTAGTCAGATGGCAATGAAGTGAGACCGGAGAATGCACGCTCCATAGTGGTAACCTTCGAGGTATTAAATGGGTTCGGTATAATTAAATCGACGACTGGAACACTATCAAAGAATGAAACAAGTGAGGTAACTTCTGGAAGACCTACAAAATTAGTGAGGTCGGCTTTTCTGATTTTAGCTGCCCTAAACATATTAACTACGTTGGTTACTTTTTCGGTATTAAAATCTACACCAAAGATGGCCTCTTGATTAGGTTTTTGTTCAAATGCTTGATCGAACATACTTTCCATATTAGTAACGTTTCTGGTATTTAAATTAAAAACTTGTGAATCTTGCATGTTTCTTGCTTTATAGAACATAAAGCTCATATCGGTTACAGATGCAGTATTAAAAGTAGAAGATAAGGCATTAATATATGATTCACTAAACATGTGATTCATATTAGTAACCTTACTAGTGTTAAAGCCTGCAGTTGGTAAATACCTAACGTAAGATTTATTAAACATGTAGGCCATGTTGGTAACCTTACTAGTGTCGAAAACTGCAGGGTAAGTCACAGTAAGATCGTAATTTGATGCATCATTAAACATATATGACATGTCAGTAACATTCTTAGTGTTAAAGCTAGACAAATCTAATTTATCAAACCTTGTATAGTTAAACATGTAACTCATGTCTGTAACATTTTCAGTATTAAATCCAGAGGTATTAATGAATTTACGAAGAGTGTATGCGCCAGAGAACATTGCATGCATATTAGTAACTTTTTTAGTATTAAAATTACTGAGATCAAAATCCTTTAGATAGCCACAGCTTGCAAACATCATATTCATATCGGTGACATTTTCAGTATTAAATTTATTACCGATTTTTAGAGTTTCAAGACTAGAATTACTCTTGAACATTTTAGACATATTAGTGACTTTAGTTGTGTCAAACTTGTCTTTTAAGTCTAAGGTGCGAAGTTCACGAATATTAGAGAACATACCTTCCATATTCGTAACATTTTTGGTATCAAAATTATCGCCAAGATTGATGGTCTCAATTTGATTATACATGTCAAGGCTATTGCCAAATAAATAACTCATATCAGTAACATCCTCAGTATTGAAGGAGCTCATATTAAGAGTATTTGTACTTCGAACCTTTAAATCTTTAAACATATTTTTCATACGCTTAAGCCTAGAGATATTTGATTTATTTGGTAGATAACGAATTGAATTATAGTAACCACCGTAACCTTCGAACATACTCTCGGTGTCTTCTAAGACTGAGAAGGTAGCTTTTCCGAAGTCAATTGCACTGGATTCGGAGTTTCTATACATGTTTTTAGTGGATGTAGTATATTTACCAAAGTTTTCGGTAGCAGTACGAAATGCGCCAGAAAAAGTTATGATACTGCCTTCAAAGAATGAAGTCATATCAGAGCTATTTTCAAGAAAATTACCTTCAAGACTTACATCACTATATGATCTTTTTCCATTGTTTTTAAACATGGAATTGGTGGAAACTGGACCCGTAGTATTAATTTTGAGATATGGTTGAAGATTGGATAATTCAAACATGGAATCTAAATTGGTTGGATTGGCTTTTGCAATTGAATTTACCATATTGGATGAATACTTAATGTCATAGTATGCGGATTCATTCACATTACCCAATTTATAGAACATATAAGAAAAATCTTTAGTTTTCGAAAAACTTACTTGCCCATCGTTCGGCCAATTATAAAATAACCCAGTAGAAACACTATTAAGTCCAGAAAACATATATGAAGAGTCGGCGTTAGTATAGATGTGGTGCACATTGGACCAGATGGTTAAGGCGTAGCTATTAGTTGAAGATTGAACGGCGGTAAGATAGACAGGTTCTTCAGAGTTTTCAGTAGAGATTTTGACAGTCTTTTTGGAAGTAGCCGTTGGTTCAGTTTTTGCAAAAGTTAAACTATTTATATAAACTGGAAGTTCAGATTTTGGGTCATTAAGAATGGTAGGATCCGTGGTGTTGACGGCTTCACGAAGTAACTTATTGAATTCACGACCAGTAACTAAGGTAGAACTAATTTCCTCATTAACGATAAGTGAGTATGTAATATCGCCAATGTATTTTCCGGAGACGATTTGTTGGTTAGCACGGGCGAAAAGATTAGCCTTGTAAGTAAAGCCGTCTGTAGGGGTGGCAGTGTCGGACTTCTTTAAAAGAGTTGGAGCACTTGGTTTGCCGATTTGGAAGTAGTTAGAATCACATTGGGTGGTGCTACCGTAATATTGGCCACAGAATCCCCAAATATTGATTTGGTCGGCAGCAAAAGAGTAATAAGCGGAACCGTTTATTGGTTTAAGGATGGAGTTTGAAGCTTTTTCATTAACGAAATTACCATTTTCGTCACCACCAGATACATAAAGGGAATAACCTGCGACACTAGTGGTTTTAGCGGTAGCTTGCATACCCGAAGCGCGGAGCATGATTTGTTCGGTACCTTGAGGGGTGAGATCGATATTAAAATTTCCCGTTACTGTTAGAGACGCAGATGAATCCTCAGCATAAACATTGCTTGGGGAATTAAAAATTAGAAAAACCGACCCAAGTAGGGCAAGCAGAACTAAACTTCTCTTAACCAAAAAATTAATTTGGTTAAGACCTAAAAGTCTCAACACAAATAAACCTCCAATAAACTAATTATGCTTAATTATATATGAAACTAGTCAGATTTTCAAATAAAAAAAGAAATTGAGATTAAAAATGCTGCTGATATAAGGGATATTTGAATGATAATTTGGAGATTATTTAATCTCGGAACGAGGAAGGATATTGAGCTTATACGGGTCGGAAGGTTGGACGCCGGATTGAATTTCGTAGTAAGCGGCGGAGGCGACCATGGCGGCATTATCGCCGGAAAATTTTGGTAGTGGGAAATAACATTTGAGGCCTTTGAATTTTGATTCGAGTTTTTTGGCGTCTTCACGGAGGGTCTGATTAGCAGAAACGCCACCAGCGATGACGAGGGATTTAGTTTCGGGATTTTGTTTAATGGCGGCAGTGATTTTTTCAAGGAGAATATCAGTGACAGCCTGATCGAAAGAGGCGGCGAGATCAGCCTTGGTGGTTTCGTCGAGTAGGTCGGTGAGCTTTGATGAAGGATAAGAAATTGGGACGTTGACGAGATTTTGGACAGTGCGTAAGAACGCGGTTTTGAGGCCAGAAAAAGAAAAATCGAGAGAATTAGCCAGTGGGTGAGGGAAAGTAAAACGATGAGGATTGCCGGATTTCGCGAGATTGGAAATGGCTGGTCCGCCTGGATAGGGAAGACCAAGAATTTTGGCGATTTTATCGAAGCATTCACCGACGGCATCGTCACGAGTGGAGGCAATAATTTCAAAATGATTGTGATGTTTCATACGGATAATTTGGGTGTGTCCGCCGGAAATAACGAGAGCAAGTAGGGGGAATTCAGGTTTTTCGGTGAGCCAGTTGGCATAAATATGAGATTTGAGGTGATGTACTGGATAGAAAGGGATGTGGTGCAAAATGCTGATAGTGCGAGCGGAAAGTGTACCAACGAGAAGTGAGCCCAGCAGACCTGGAGTGTGAGTGACGGCGATGGCGTCAATTTGTGACCAATCATTCGGTTTGAGACCGGCTTCAGTGAAGGCCTGGTGGATGACTGGCAGGATGGCTTCGAGATGAGAGCGGGCAGCGATTTCAGGGATGACACCACCGTAACTGGCGAAAATATCGATTTGAGAAACTACGACATTGCTCAAAATTTGATCACCATTTTCGACAATGGCGGCAGCAGTTTCGTCGCAAGAAGTTTCGATACCCAAAATTTTCATGAGTAAATTATACCACGAACAGGGAAGAATGGCCTAGGATGGGAGTTTAGTAAAGCAAGAATGAACTAAACAAAAACAAGGATAATTAAATGAGTAATAATGAGCTAAATGAAGTAAAATTAGCGGTTTGGTTGTTTGATAGAATCGATAGGATTTTTGCCGGCGGCTTTGAGTGATGGAATGGTACCAGAAATAAAGCCAGTGAAGAGGGCGACACCGAGAGCGATGGCAGGAATTTCTGGGGAGAAGTAAATTTTGAATTCGGTGAGGAAGGCAGTGACGAGAAGTGCGGCATAACCGATAACGAAACCAAGTACGGCACCCGAGAGATTAAGAAGGATGGATTCGAAAATAAACTGTAGAAAAATATTAAAGTGAGTGGCACCGATGGCTTTTCGAACACCAATTTCATGGGTACGTTCGGTGACCGTGGCGATCATAATACTAGTAATACTAATCGAGCCGACAATAATAGAGATGATCGCGATAATGGAAAGTAAGACAGTGATAAGTTTAATATTGGAAGAGGCAGGATGAGAAATTTGTTCTTCGGATGCGAGTTGGAAAGTACCGGAGAGATTAGGATTTTCGGAAAGTTTTTTATTTAGAGAATCTTTGACAGAAAGCATAGTGTTATGATCTGGTAATTGAATAAGCACTTTTTCGATAATAGGATTCAAAGTAGCTAGTTGATCAAAATTCACTAGGCCGACTTGGTTGAAATTAAAGCGAGTAAAATTACGCGGATTGTCTTGATTTTCAAGAACACCAGTGACAATGTAGCGTTCGCCCTTAATGTTGACGGTTTTACCGATACTTTCGGCGGTGCCAAAAAGTTGAAGGGAGAGATTGTGACCCAGGACGATAGTTTTGAGGCTGGCATCACTCTGGAAAGAGCCAGTTTTAACTTTAAGGCCGAGGGTTTTGAGAGCAGATTCGTAGAGGCCAATGATATTGCCATTGGCGACAAGATTATCACCGGAAAGATTACAGGTGATAGGGGCAAAAGGTGAGATAGCGGCAGTGGTATTGGTAGATTTTTGGACAAGTTCAACAGTTTCTTTATTAAAAGGGGAAGAGATGAGGGGTTTGGCAGTGAGGATGGAGGAAATATCGGTGGCTTCATCGGATTTTTGTTGAAGCACCAGGAGGGCGTCGTTAGTTTCGGCCTTAACGAGATTTTTGAAACTGCCAATAATACCAAAAGTATAGACGATGCTAGCGATACCAATAGCAATACCAAGAGAGGTGAGAAATGTACGCAATTTTTGACGCTTCAAGGAAGAGCGGGCGATGGCGTAATTCGTGCGAAGCAACAATGACATTATTTGTGACCTTTCTTTTTTGCAGATTTTTTAGTGTGGGATTTGGTGTGGGCGGAATTATTTTTAGCGGATTTTTTGCCGAAATTAAGATTAAATTTGAGTGCGGAGTTAGATTTATTACGCTTGATTGGAGTGATAGTGGCAATTTGAGAAACACGCTCAGGCTTTTCTGATTCAGTTTCTAAAGTCTCGGTGGCCTCTGGTTCGATTACTTCGGTTTCAGGTTTAGCTGGAGGGAAATATTCCTTGACTGGAGCAGGGGTTGGTTTTTTAGTAGAATTTGGAAGTTCGGAAACGGTACCAAGATTGTAAGAGAGGGGTTTATCGAAAGGTTTTTCTGGAGTATTCGGAATGAATTTTGGTTCAAAAGGATTAACGGTGGATTCTGGGCTACGGGTAATTTTGGGACGAGGAATTTCAGGTTTTGGTTCTGGTGCAACGCGAGGTATCTCAGGTTTAGTAACGCGAGGGGTTTCTGGTTTAGTGACGCGAGGTGCTTCAGTATTAATAACTTGAGGAGCTTCTGGTCTAGAGGTTTTGGAATTGAAATGAATATCAATGCGTTCTGGGAGATTGTGGTCGGCGACAAATTTGAAATCACGGTCAATCGAGCCGTCGATCATATGAAGGACACGAGTGGCGTACTTAGTAAGGGCTGGGTTGTGGGTCACCATAATAATAGTATTACCGGCTTGGTGAACACGATGAAGTTCCTGCATCACGGCTTCAGAACTTTTAGTATCGAGACTACCGGTCGGCTCGTCGGCAAGAATGATTTCCGGATTGGCGACCAGGGCGCGAGCAATGGCGACGCGTTGCTTTTGACCACCGGAGAGTTGGTACGGGTAATAATATTCTTTAGTTTGGAGATCGAAATTTTTCAGAGTTTCGGAAGCCTTAATGATGGCTTTGGTATGACTGACGCCGGCGTAAATAAGAGGAAGAGCGACGTTCTCAAGAACCGTGAGGGTAGGAATGAGGTTATATTCCTGGAAAATAATACCAATTTTTTGGGAACGAAGTTTGGCGAGACGACGACTGCTAAAATGCGAGGTTGGAGTTTGATTTAAGAAATATTGGCCAGAGGTGGGGTGGTCGAGAAAACCGAGAATGTTAAGTAACGTGGTTTTACCACAACCGGACGGACCCATAATCATGATGAATTCGCCAGGTTTGACC
>JABZKE010000116.1 GCA_015257445.1 Nanosynbacter sp.
AGGTAAAACCGAACAAAATTCTAAAACCGAACACGAATACAGAAAACCGAACAACAAAATCCCACAAGTTAACCTAAATTAAAATATAAAATATTATTTTTGCAATTAGAAATTGTCAATGCTAAAAACATTAAAAATCTCAAAAGTCAATGTTGACGACAAGCAAAAGCATGATATCATAGAGATAAGAATTCGGGCGAAGTTGAGAGACGTCTGAATTCGAAGACAAAACACCTCGGAGGTTGAGTGTGAAGTTAATGTCTATATTGTAAATAAAATACACCTCGGGAGTTTGGTGTATTTTTTATTAGTCTATGCTAAAATATCTCTATGGCACTGTGGCGGAGTGGTTACGCAGCGGTCTGCAAAACCGTGTACACCGGTTCAATTCCGGTCGGTGCCTCCAATTTATCGAAGTAGACGCGGTGAATTTTCTAGAAAAAGCCACTACTTTGGTAGTATAATATCTCTAAGCCCGAATGGCGGAATTGGTATACGCGTTCGACTTAAAATCGAATGGAGAAATCCATATGGGTTCAAGTCCCATTTCGGGCACCAACAAATTTTCCCTAAATACTTGACTTTATGTTAGATTCCGGTAAAATTAAAACAGTATGCGAGCTTAGCTCAGTTGTTTAGAGCGCTTCCTTGCCAAGGAAGAGGTCGAGAGTTAGAGTCTCTTAGCTCGCACCAATTTATCCCCACTAAAACCCCCCTTTTAGTGGGGATATTTTGTGCCTAAAAAGCTTACCACTTTCTCGATTTCTGATATAATTAAAGTATTAACAAGGAGTAAAATGAACACACTACAAATGATTTTAATCGGTGTTATCGCAGTTGTAATCTTAGTTGCCCTCTATGCAATTTTTGTTTACAACCACGTAGTCACCGTCAAGGTTCGCGTCGATAATGCTTTTTCAGACATTCTTGTCCAATTGAAGCGCCGCGCTGACCTTATCCCAAACCTTATCGAAACTGTGAAAGGTTATACTAAGCACGAAAGTGAAACTCTTGAAGCTGTCGTAAAAGCTCGTTCTAGCGTCCTCACCGCTTCTACCCCAGCTGAAGTTGCTGGCGCCGAAAAAGAAATGAAATCAGCCCTCAGCCATATCTTCGCTCTTGCTGAAAGTTATCCAGAATTAAAAGCTAACGAAAACTTTATCCGTTTGCAGGATCAACTCGAAGATACTGAGGATAAAATTCAAGCTTCTCGCCGTTACTACAATGGCGCAGTTCGCCAATACAACGAATTTATCGTGCGCTTCCCAGCTAATATCTTCGCTGGCATGTTTGGTTACAAATCTCGTGAATTCTACAATGTTTCCGAAGAGGAAAACGCCAAGATTCAAGAAGCTCCAAAAGTTTCTTTCTAATCAATTAATACGACAAATTAATATCCAGTGGGGCAACCCACTGGATCTTGTCAGAAAGGGAATATGTATTCTCAGATTGCAGCTAACAAAAGAAATACCGTTTTAATTCTTACCGGCTTCGTCGGTTTTGTTGGTTTTATCGGGGCACTTTTTGCGGCTGCTTACGGCGATAATAGTATTTTTATTTTTACTTTAGTTTCTGCCATTATTTATGCCAGTATCATGGTCTTTTTGTCTTCTAGTATGGCTATGGCGATGACTGGTGCTCATCCTATCGCCAAAAAAGATTACCGTTCTCTTTATAATATTGTCGAAAATCTCACCATCACTACCGGTCTGCCGATGCCAGAAATTTACGTGATTGATGATCCCGCACCAAACGCCTTTGCGACTGGGCTTGATCCCGCACATGCCAAGGTCGCTGTGACCACCGGTTTGCTGAATATTATGGATAAGGACGAGCTTACCGGGGTTCTAGCTCACGAAATTTCTCATATTAAGAATTACGATATTCGTGTTTCCTTGGTAGCTTTTGCCTTGGTTAGTGTAGTGGGTTACGTTGCCGATATTGGTCTTCGCATGATTTCCTATACTAATCGCCGGGACGAACAAGACAGTCCGGTCGGAGTGATCGCGCTGCTTTTTACTTCGATTTTGGCGCCTCTAGTCGCTACGATTGCACAGATGGCGATTTCGCGTGAACGTGAATATCTTGCTGATATGTCGGCCGCCGAAATTACCCATTATCCAGATGGTTTGATTAGTGCCTTGAAGAAACTGGATGAACACGGCCAACCAATGCGTCGTCAAAATACCGCCACTGAGGCGATGTTCATCAATAATCCA
>JABZKE010000117.1 GCA_015257445.1 Nanosynbacter sp.
AAATGGTGGATGAACTTGACGCGGGAATTCGAGAGTTACTTTTGATGTCTAAAATGGATAGTTTCGAAAAATCTGAATGGATAAAAATTTCAGAGGTAGTCGAGGAGTCCTTGAGGCGAAATCAGATTATGATTACGGAGAAAAAAATTCAGGTGCAAGTCGAGGTGGGTGAGCAAAAAATTTGGCTGAATCGGACGGCTTTATCGATGGTGCTAGCGAATTTAATCGGGAATGCGGTGAAGTATGTGGAGGAGGGTGGTATGGTCTCGGTGCAGATGCGAGATGAGATATTAGAAATTAAAAATTCGTATAGAGCGAGCATTAATGAACAGAGTGGAAGTGGTTTGGGGCTTTACATTGTAAAAAATTTATTGAAACGATATGGTTTGAAATATGAAATTTCTGACTTAGAAAAGAGTTTTAGTTTTAAAATCGATTTTGGAACTTTAAAAAGAAAAAACTCTTGCACAAACAGAGGAATCAAGTTATAATATCAAGTAGTGGATTCGTAGCTCAGTTGGTTAGAGCGCTGCCCTGTCACGGCAGAGGTCGCGAGTTCGAGTCTCGTCGGATCCGCCAGAATAAAGCCCTTCGGGCTATTTTTTGTGGTTTAGAGGATTTTTTCGACAATGAACTGGGTGGCGAGAGGTTTTAATTCGCTGAGAGTTTTTTCGTCGTCGATAGTGTAGCAAAGGACTGGATGATGAGTTTTGAATTTTTGGATGGCAGGGCGATTCAACATAGTTTGATTGACGCTAAGAAAATCTGGTTTTACGAGGCGCCAAATTAGAGGGTTATTAACAAAGAAATCATATTTTTTGGCAAGGTCAGAATTATCAGAAAGGAGAAGCCCGACCGGGATTTTGGGATGATGTTTCTTAATCCAATGGATGATGCGCGGGTCGAAACTTTGGAGGTAGATTTTCGGATCACGGTAGCTTTTGAGATATTTTTCGAGTGCAGTGAGAACGGTTTTACCGAATAGGGAAATATTAGAATTTCGAGTAGTTTTGAGTTCGATGAGAAGGGGAACTTTGGCATGAATTAAATCTAATACCTCGGAAAGTTCGGGGATAGTTTGATTAGTGGAAACACCATCGGAATTAATAAGTGGAAGTTTTTTAAGAATATATAGACCGGTATCTTCAAGATTGTAAGATTTTTTAGTCATCCGTAGAGTATCGTGGTCATGAAAAACCGCGAGCTGGTGGTCTTTGGTAAGATGAATGTCCAGTTCGATGGCATAATTCGCGAGCAGGGCGCGCTTAAATGCGGAAAGAGAATTTTCGGGAAAATTCTTGGCGCCTTGATAAGTCCCGTGCATGCCACGATGAGCGATGAGGTCCGAGGTGAGGCTCTTCATAACCTCATTATACATTAAAGAAAAAATAATGTATAATGTCTCTATGCCATTGTAGCTCAGTTGGTAGAGCAGCTCATTCGTAACGAGCAGGTCACAGGTTCGATCCCTGCCAATGGCTCCATTTTTTTAATCTGGTGCGAGCCAGTTTTTTTATTGATAAAAATATGAATGCACCGTCGAATTAATTGAATCTAATTAAACCTGCGAAAGAAATTCAATAGCAGAATTGGCGGCAATGGCGCCGTCAGAAGAGGCGGTGACGAGTTGGCGGAAATTTTTGGAACGACAGTCGCCGGCGGCGAAGAGGCCAGCGAGATTAGTAGAGCAGGTATCGTCGGTAATTATGAAACCAGATTGATCAAAAAGCAGGAGGCTGCGCAGATTACTGTTCTGGAATATTTCAGTGAGAGAAGAGAGGCGGCCAATTTCAACAAAGAGGCTGGAAACGGGAATGACTTGTTGATTTTTTAAGATGAGGGAATCGAGATGATTGTCTTCATTGGCATGGCAGGCGAGAATTTCTTGATTATAGAGAATTTCGATATTGGCGGAATTTTTAATTTGTGAAACTAGGGCTTTTTCAGCGGTAAAATGGGAGCGGCGATGAATGAGGAAAACTTTTTGTGCTATATGGGAAAGATAAGAGGCGGCGAGAAGGGCGGAATTGCCACCACCGACGACAGCGACGGTTTGATTTTGATAAAAAGCGCCATCGCAAGTCGCACAATAGGAAATGCCGTGGCCGATGAGCTCGGATTCATTGATAAGATTGAGGCGACGTGGGTGGTGCCGGTGGCGAGAATGACGGATTTGGCGGTATAAGTTTGATCGCCGG
>JABZKE010000118.1 GCA_015257445.1 Nanosynbacter sp.
AATATATTAATACCGTCCATACTCTTTATGTTAGCGTGATATAATTGAAGTATGAAGAAGGTAATACAGAATTGTCTAAAAAACTGTGTGCTCATTTCCGGCACAGACGAAAACTTATCCCAGAAAATTGCAGACCACCTCGGCCTTAAACTCGCAAAACGTACTTCCGATACCTTTAGTGATGGGGAAGTCCATGTACAAATTCTTGATGATATTAGGGGTAAAGACATCTTTATTGTTCAGTCCACTAATCCACCACTTGATCAGCATCTTTTCCCAGTACTTTTATTAGCTGATGCTGCCAGACGTGGTTTTGCTAAGAGTATTAATTTGGTTATTCCATATTTTGGATATGCTCGTCAGGATCGCATGGCGGAGCCAAATACCCCTATCAGTTCAAAAGTAATTGCCGATATTTTACATTCCGTCTCAATTAATCATATTATTACTATTGATCTACACTCTGCTCAAACCCAAGGTTTCTTCGATATGACTATTGAAAATATCACCCTCGAAAAACAATTTGCAGATTATATTAATAGCCATTTTAAGGCTAATTCTTTCGCTATTGCCTCACCAGATGCGGGTGGTGTAAAACGTGCACGTAAGATTGCGGATTTAGTTCATTGTAATGATGTAATTATTATTGATAAGAATCGCTATGTGAAAAACAAAAGCAAGGTTATGAATATTATTGGCGATCCAAAAGATAAAAATATTATCATCGTAGACGACATGATTGATACAGCTGGTACTATTTGTCACGCTGCTACCGCTTTAAAAGAGCATGGTGCTAAACATGTCAGTGTAATGGCTACTCATCCAGTTTTTAGTGGTAGTGCATATGAGAATCTAACCAATGAAAATATCGACCGTGTTGTGGTGACAAACACGCTTGGAATTAAAACGGATTTTAAGAAAGCAGACATTATTGATGTCTCTGAAATTCTTGCAGAAAACATTTATCAAATTTTTAGTCACAAATAGGGAATCATATGGAAAAAATTAAAAGTATTATTAAACTTCTTCGCCCCAAACATTCAGTTAAAAATCTCTTAATCTTTCTCCCATTGATTTTTGGTCTCAAAGATCTTACGCTAAAAGATTTTCGAACCAGTATTCTCGGGTTTATCGTTTTTTGTTTAGTAGCTTCATCTATTTATATTATTAATGACTATAAAGATATTGAAAAAGATCGTCTACATCCGGTGAAGAAAAAACGCCCACTTGCTAGTGGTGCAGTTACGAAAAAAGAAGCCTGGATTACACTATCTGTATTACTTCTTGTGGCGATTATCATTTCCTTTACTTTTTCATTAGCATCGATCGGTCTAATTGCTGGATATTTTGTCTTGAATCTTGGTTATTCTTTAGGACTTAAAAATATTCCAATTCTCGACGTCGTCATCCTTACTTCGGGTTTTATGATCCGTCTATTTCTAGGAAGTAGCTTATCGGGCATTGCCGTTTCACCATTGCTATATCTTGTAGTGATGTCTGGTGCATTTTATCTTGGTATTTCAAAACGTTACAATGAAATCATTAAAACCGGCAATCAGACACGCTCTGTCTTAAAGAAATATAATACGGAATATTTAAAATCCATCATGAATATGTTCTTGGTTTTAATTATTGTTTTTTACACTGAATGGTGTAGTAATGCCTATCCTGAGCATCGCGATCTATTCTTGGCTAGTGTGCCAATGTTAATTATTCTCATTATTTCTTATATTTATGTCGCTGAAAAAGATAAATATGGTGATCCAGCTGATGTGATTATGAAAAATAAACCTTTGATGCTTATCGGTTTATTGTTTATTATGTATTTAATGGTGATTATTCGGTTGTAATATGAATGTATATGATTTTGATAAAACAATTTATGATGGTGATGCTTCCTTGGATTTTTGGAAATTTTCCGTCAAAAGAAAGCCGTCATTAGTACTTTACTTGCCTTACCAAGTTTTTTCCGCGGTTCTATTTAAAACTAAGATTATTAGCCGAAAAAAGTTCAAGGAAAACTTTTTTAGTTTTCTCATCTCGGTTAAAGACTTGCAGCTCTCTGAATTCTGGGATCAACACCAAGTTAAAATTAAAGATTGGTATTTAAAACAAAAACAATCTGATGATTTAATTATCTCAGCTTCGCCAGAATTCATTCTGAAAGAAATGACGGATCGCCTAAATA
>JABZKE010000006.1 GCA_015257445.1 Nanosynbacter sp.
ATGCAGTGGGATTGCTGCACGATATTGGTCGAGTGAAAATGAAGCATGCAGGATTGAAGCACCCGATTTTTGGTTATGAAATTTTGATGGAAAAGGGGCTTGAGATTCCAGCGCGAATTTCGATGACCCACACTTATTACGGTTTTCCGACTTTGAACCGTGACGAATTCTGGGAGGGGATGGACGAGGACACGATTCGTATGACACAAGAATATATGTTGCGTGTGAAAATTGATGATTATGATAGATTGATTCAGCTTTGCGATAATATGTGTCACCATACGGGGATTATGACGATTTCGGATCGCTTCTCAGATATCTTGATTCGGCACAATATTCGACGCGCAGGGGAACATTTACGCAGGTTATACGATTTAAAATTGTACTTTGATGACAAAATTGAGGGAAATATTTACGAATTATTCCGTGAAGAAATTATTGAAACTACGATGGATGAACCGAACGGAATATATACGAAAATTTTGAAAAATACAGAGGAAACGGATTAGAAAGAGGAAATATGAAATATCAAGCAAATACAAGAAGACGAGCTTTAGAATACGAAAAAGCTTTGATTGAGTTTTGGAAGAAAAATCAAACTTTTGAAAAATCGATTGAGCAACGCGATATTGATAACTCGTATGTTTTTTATGATGGACCTCCGTTCATTACCGGTATGCCACACCATGGGACATTGCTCTCTTCAGTGACGAAGGATGCAGTGCCAAGGTTTTGGACGATGCGTGGAAAACGCGTGGAGCGTCGTTGGGGTTGGGATTGCCACGGGCTACCAGCCGAGAATTTTGTCGAGAAACAATTAGGCATCACGGACCGTCGAGAAATTGGTACGAAATGGCCACTAGCAACTTATATCGAGAAAGCTAAAGAATCGATGGTGGCAAATTCGGAAGCTTGGGAATCGACAATTGATCGCATTGGTCGCTGGGTGGATTTTCGCGGTGCTTACCGCACGATGGATAAGAATTACATGGAATCGGTCTGGTGGGCATTTAAGACTTTGTATGATAAAGGTCTGATTTTTGAAGGCCGTAAGGTTTTGATGTACGACACTAAATTCTCGACGCCGGTTTCGAAAGCTGAGGTGATGATGGATAACGACGCTTATCAGGAAGTGACGGACCCATCGGTGTTCGTGAAATTTAAGGTGGTGAGTGAGGGGGAACTACAGGGTGCTTATCTGCTCGCTTGGACGACCACGCCTTGGACTTTGCCTGCGAACTTGGTTTTGGCGGTAAATGAAAAATTAACTTATGGCCTTTATCAGGTAGGGGAAGAGAAAATCGTGACACTGGTGAAGACGGCGGCAGAAGTTTTTGAGGGGGAATATGAACTTTTGAAGGACCTTTCGGGTGCGGAATTAGTGGGTCTAGAATATCAGCCTTTGATGGAGAATTTCTCCCGTGAGGAACGTCAGAAAGACACCTATCACGTATTGACTGCAGAATATGTTTCAGATGAAGATGGTACGGGTATTGTACATATCGCTCCGGCTTATGGTGAGGTGGACTATGATTTGGCCTTGGCGTATGAAGTGGACTTCGTGGATCTTTTGGATGAACAGGGTTACTATGTGGAATCAGCTGAAAAATGGTTGATGGATCTCGGCGTACGCAAGACCGATGAGAATGGCATTGAACTTTGGGCGGCGAATAAAATTATTGCTAAGATGCTGCTCGAAAAGGGTATCGTATATCGTATTAAATACATTAAACACGAATATCCATTTAATCCACGTTCGAAGCAACGTATTATTTACCGAGCATTTCCAAGCTGGTTCTTCAATGTAACAGATTCGAAATCCATGCTGATTTCTGAAAATGAAAAAATTAATTGGTTCCCAGAATATTTGAAGCATGGTCGTTTTGAGAAAAATATCGAAGCGGCACCGGACTGGAACTTGTCGCGTGACCGTTTCTTTGCTACGGCAATGCCAGTTTGGAGGGGTGACAAGGGAAGCGTGAAAGTGGTGGGTTCTTATGATGAACTTTATGAACTTTCCGGTGTAAGATTAGAAGATTATCATCGTCCATGGGTGGATGAAATCGAATTTGAGATTGACGGAGAGCATTTCAAACGTATTGACAAGGTGCTAGATTGTTGGTTTGAATCGGGGTCGATGCCATTTGCGCAGTTGCATTATCCATTCGAAAATCGGGAAAAATTTGAAAAGAATTACCCGGCAGATTTCATTGTGGAATATGTGGGTCAAGTACGTGCGTGGTTCTATTATGTACACGTGGTGAATACCGCACTCTTTTCGGATATTGCTTATAAAAATGTGATTACTACTGGTACCTTGGCGGGTAATGATGGTCGCAAGATGTCGAAATCACTAGGTAATTACACCGATCCAAATTTTTTGATGGATCAATATTCGGCAGACTCTTTGCGTTTCTTGATGCTTTCTTCGCCGGTGCTTGCGGGGGAGGATTTTGCATTGATTGATAAAGATGTGTCGGATGTGGCGAGGAAGCTATCGATGATTTGGAATGTGTTTGATTTCTTTACGATGTATGCAGAAGTCGATGGCTTTGATTCCGAGCAAGCAATGGCGGTGAGTGAATTCGTGAATCCACTAGATATTTGGTTGGTTTCAAGAGTACATCAGGTGCGCAATCAAATTACAGAAGGTATGGAAGCTTATAATATTCCAGCAGCACTCTCTTCAGTATTGGAATTCATCGATGATATGTCGAACTGGTTCGTGCGTAGGTCACGTAGACGTTTCTGGAAATCGGAAGATGACCGCGATAAATTGGAAGCCTATTCGACGCTGTATTATGTATTGATTTATCTTGCGAAGATTTTGGCACCATTTACGCCATTCCTCGCTGAGGAGCTTTATCAGAAGATGACTGGCGCAGGTGTAGTGAATTCGGAAATTCCAGAATCAGTGCATCTTTTGGATTGGCCAGAAGCTGGCGTAATTGACGAGGCGGTGCTTACCCAAATGGCAAAGACGCGTGAGATTATTACGGCTGGTCTAGCAGAAAGAATGAAGAAGACCGAGTCTGAGGTGCAAATTAAAGTGCGTCAGCCACTAGCTAAGCTAGTTTATGCTGGTGAAAAATTAGACGACTTCTATGAGCAGATTATCATGGAAGAAGTGAATGTGAAAGTGGTCGAACATGGTGAGGCTTTAGTTCTTGATAAAACTTTGACACCGGAGCTTCTGGAAGAAGGTAAGATTCGTGAATTGATTCGCTTCGTACAGGCCGCACGTAAGAAGGCGGGACTTAATGTCGATGATCGAATTAAATTGATGGTTTCGATGGAAGTGCCAGAGACTTACCGTGAAATGTTAATGAATGAGGTGTTAGCAGAAGAGTTAGTGCAAGAAGGAAACTTTGGCTATGACGAAATCGTCAAAGTACAGGGTGAAAATATCGCAATTTCTTTAGAAAAGATTTAAGCGAGGGGGAGTCAGTCCTACATAGAATACATGTAGATGTAGGGCTCTATAATAAGTGATTTGGCAGGAAGCTCCGTAGGAAAATACGGAGCTTTTTGATGAAATTACCTCTGTTAAAGCATAAACAGTATTGACAAAAATAGTAGTTTATGTTAGACTTAAAACAAGTTAGATAATAAAAACAAAAAATGTAAAATAAGCTAACTAAAAGAAAAATAAACAGGAAATCAAATATGTAAAAAAGTCTTCGAATGCTCGAAGACAAAAAAGTAAGTAAACCTAGAATCATTAACATAATAAATATAAATAAGGAAAAATTATCGAATAGACGAGAAGTCAATGAAACACTAATAAACAAGCATTGACTGATCAAGAAAAAGTGGAGGAGATGGATAGATGAATAAAAAAGTTATTCAACTATCCATCGCTCAGATAAAAGATTAAAAAACGATAAAATTGTTCATTTTAATAAAATAATTGTTCAATTTTATCAGATGAAAATCGGTACTTAATAATATTTTTTATAAAATTTGAAAAAATTACTTGCAAATGTAAAATTTGTGATATGATTAATGTAACGAAGATCATAAATCAAAACAAAAATAAAAATTTAAGAGCAAAGGAAGATAGAGAATGACGTTT
Source organism: Nanosynbacter sp. (assembly GCA_015257445.1). Lineage (GTDB taxonomy): Bacteria > Patescibacteriota > Saccharimonadia > Saccharimonadales > Saccharimonadaceae > Nanosyncoccus. The sequence goes on from JABZKE010000006.1 coordinate 4,076, forward strand.
GAATTCTTTGATGATGAAACGAATTACGTATCAAAAAGACAAGTCAGCCAAGAGGTACGCGCGAGGATTACCGCTAAGCTCGGTAAAATTTCCTCGATGATTAGCTAAGTTAGCTAGAAACTTCTTCCTGATTAATAAAATAGTCGCTTTTTGGCGGCTATTTTTTGTTGTGAGTGGGATTTTATAAAATTTGTGTTCAAAATAGAAAATTAAGTGTTCAATTATGCCTCTATAAGTTTAGGTAAAATTGAACAAAAATATTATTGACAATCTGATAAATAAGCGTTATCTTTATGGCATAAGGTCATATTTCAAAATAAAAAAGAAAGGTCTCCACATGACTGATACGAATACTTTTTCACCGGAGGTTGGACAGGTCCAGCCTGATTTTCAAGGTGATAATTTAAAAGCGCAAGATGAATTGATGAATCAATACATCGAAAAAATGATGAGTGAAGCGGGTGTCCGCGTGAATGATCGTTTGCGTGAAGATTTAAAGATGAAGATGCAAGAAGCAATTTTGAGTGAAATCTTGATGAATTTACCAGATTACTTGGTAGATAAGATTTCAGAGCTTTTTGATGCTGCTGAACCGGATTTTAAAGAGGTCCAGAAGATTATCCAAGAATCAGGTATTGATGTACAGTTGGTAACCGAGAAGGCATTGGACGAGTTTAAAGAGAATTACTTAAAGAATGCTAAGGAGGAGGCATAATGAGTGTAAGAAATATGAATTTCGCGCCGAGTGGAAATAATGATAATAGTGAAGGCATGCCTGACGTGACTGAGAAACCTGAAGTTAATGTGAACAGACAAGGTTATATTGATTGGCGCAAAGAAAAATCTGAATCTGAAAAAGCTCAAGCTCTTGAGGCTCAGCGTTTAGCTAGGGAGAAATATTACAAGGAGCAGCATGATTTGCGTGAAGAGCAATATAATCATGAAGCTGATACATCTAAAGACGCCGAAAGAAATGAAAATGACCGTAAGATTGAATTACGTCATCAATTTGATCAAGTTAAGCTTGAGGCGGACACTTTCTTGAAAATGCAAGCCGGTCTTGGTCTGATGAATGAAAAAGAGATTCGTGAATATAAAGATAATCTGAATAAACAAGAGAAAAATGCTCTTGAATACATGCGCGATGGTGGCGAAGGTAGTCTAGTGCCGATGGAAAATTTGATGAAGCGCAGTCTTGACCAGATTAGTGATTTTGAGGCCAAAATTCAGGCTACTCCAGAATACCAGGAAATGATACGAAAAAAGATGTTGGCGAGAAAAGGCCTTGATGCGATTAAGGAACGCAGAGGCAATGATGCTGACCTTGGCGTTAATGATTTTCGCTTTAAGGAAAAAGTCTATAAAATGCAAGCCAACCTCGCGGAGAGAGAATTTTTATCAAAAGCTTTTTCAGCGGAAGATAAGAAAAACACAAATGAAGCTCTTGATGCTGCTATGGAGAAATTTAATAAGCTTGATGAAGAAGCGATTAAGTTGACTCGTGAATTAAAAGCTGGTGGCAGAAAATTAACTTTTGAGGATTATCAAAAGATTGATGCGGCTTGGGGTGCTTCTGCGGCAGCTGAAGCTAAGATGAATGAAATCAAGAATGCTGATAAGAAAGAAATCGCTTTTGATTTTGCACAGAATCAATACAAAAAGATTCAAAAGGGCGAACAAATGAGCGGCGTGGAAGGTTCATTTTTAAGTAAATTTAATGTACTTACTGGTGAAGACACAATTGAAAAATTCGAGCCAACTGTAAAAGATAAGATGGGTGGAGTAGCTGCCGGTATGACGAGCCTTGAAGGTGAAAACGGCCCAAAGCAGACTGTGGAATTTCCTCCAGCAATTGTTCCTGGAGAAGGAGTAAAAAAGGGTAATCAGTTAGTTAATCCAGGTACTGGTGAAAATAATCCGAAGGATGATCCGAAGAATCCAGAAGATGGATCAAAAGATTCAAAAGAGAAAAAAGGTTTCGTCGCTAGTGTAGTTGAGAAAATTAAGAAACACGGTGATGGTATCAGGAAATTCTTACTAGCTGGTGCTATTGCTGTGACTGCTGGTATTTTAGCCTATGGTGGTTATAAACTTGCTACGAATCAGAATACTGCTGTAGAACAAGGCATGGATAAGGATAATAACGGTAATACTGATGGTAATGTAGAGGAAGCTCTTGAAAAACATGATGCTAATGGTGAAACTAATGTTGACGATAGCGAAAAATTGAATGAGACAGTTTCTTACAACGTGATGGTCGATGGAGTTGAAAAGACCGTTGAGCTTAGCGACGAGGTTGATACGAGTGCTCCTGATTTTACAAATCCAAACCGTCATTTGAACGATTTTGGCTACATGGATATGTCAAAATTGAAAGAAATGAAAGAACAAGGCGCTTCTGAAGAAGCGATGGGCTTTGAGGCTATGAATATGCTAAATGAAGCATTGCGTAACCCACATATTCTTGCAAATACTGGTGCTAACTTAGGTGTATTCGGTGATATTGATTCATATGAAGATGTAAATGAAATTACTAATATGATTCAAAATGGTGATGATGAATCAAGAGCTGCTATTCGTCATGAAGTAAATGAGGCATTAGCAGAGTTCTGGAGTGGTGCAACTCCTAAGATTGGTATACTCAAAGCTGGGACCCCTTATGAGTCATGTTTCGCTACGCAGGTTGGTGGTGATGGTAACTTCCAGATTAATATTGCAAGAGATATGAATGGTGTAGTACATGATCATGATGTCTTCTACCTATACGGTGAAAAAGATGGCCAAGATATATTCAATAAGAATGAGTTAGGCGGCATTAAAGAGAAAATGATGAAAAAGCTTGGGGTTATTAAGGCGACCGATAATGCTGACGTAAGAATGGCTAAAATGGAATCTGGACATTGTATTGTTCTTGAAGAATGTTCTGGACAAGATGGCTATGTTCTTGACGTTAAGGATGTTCCTGTACTCCACTTTAATCAAGAAAGGACTCATGTAGATGTAACGCCAACAAATACTCCGGAAAATACTGAAACAAATAATGATAAGCCAGCTCCGAAAAATGAAACTTCAGCTCCTAAGCCAAAGAATGAGACACCACCAGCACCTACACCAAATGAGAACCCAAAGACTCCTGAAACCAATGTAAATGATGGTAAAACTAATACGGCATCAGCTAACGAGGACGATATTAAATTAGGAGAAGTCGTAAAAGAAGCGGGCTTTACTAATCGAGAAGGGACGAATGATCTTAATGTTCAGACCAATCTTCCAGGTAGCGAAGTTACCGATAAAGCACAATTTGATGCAATGGTGAAAGAGAGTATTGAACAAAACTCTAATCCAAATACCACTTGGACCTTCCAAGATAACAGTCAAGGAATTGTCCACCAAGAAGGTGTAGCTACGGAAAAACAAGCAGATGCAGAAAATCGTTCAGTATTGCCTCCGGAAACTCGTCCAGAACAATCCACCCCAGAAGGATCAGTTTCGGCAGGAGATAAGACTTCTACTGCAGAAGACAAGGACGGTTTAATGTCTGCAGCAAAGTCTGATAACACAACTGCACATGAATCTGGTCAAACTCGTACAGTAGAAACTTCGGTAAGTGAGTAATAAAATTACTCATTAGAGAAGAATAAAAATTGAACAAATATATTGTACAAAAACTAAAAATAGTCTAAAATGAGTTTAGGATCTTAATCGAAAGGAGATCGATGAACATAAACATAAAAACAAAAACCTGGGAAGATATGCGTAGTTCTGCGCGCCGTATCTTTCCAGTGATTGGGGCAGTGGTCGCAGGTGCGTTCAGCCTTGGTCAAATTCAAGGCCCAGTGCACGCCGAAGAGGCTACCTGGGGACCTACCAGGTCAACTTACACCTGGAAAAATCCAGCAGATCATGTCACCTTTAACTCAATGACGGATAATCCGGAGATTGGTAATGAAACGAACTTTGTGCGAGTGCGCAAGGCAGGGACTCATGATCCATTCGTGAATAATGTTACTGTAGAGGCGGGGGCTGAGTATGAAGTATCTGTCTATTATCACAACAATGCTTCGGCAAAATTAAACGAAGGTGATCGTCGTGGTATTGCAGAGAATGTCCGCCTATATATGAACAAGATTACTGATCGCCTTAATCCTGGCGAAGCGGCTTTGATTAAAGGAACGATTACGTCCTCAAACGCTACACCTAAGGCAGTTTGGAGTACCGCATATCTTAACTCAAAGGAAACTGTTTCCTTGCGATATGTACCAAATTCTGCCAAACTAACAAATAGCGGTTCATTGAACGGTACCACGTTAAATGATGATGCATTATTTGGCAAAGATGGCGGCACCTACTTGGGATACAGCAAGGGATATTGGGGAATGATTCCTGGCTGTAACGAATATGCTGGTCACGTGAATTTCCGCATTAAGGTCGACAAAGCTGGTTTTACTGGTGAAAAGATGGCTTCTAAAGAAAATATGAATGATTACCGTACAGAAATTACGGTAGCTCCAGGTGAAACGATTGATTTCAAACTACGCTATAAAAACACTGGTACGACAATCCAACGTGGTGTTTCTGCTTACGATTTGCTCGGTACTGGTATGACTGCAATTCCTGGCACGACTTTCTTGAAGACTCCTCGTTCTGCTGGTTTTGAAAAAGAAAATCTCTTCAAAAATGGTTTCAATATCGGTGATTACAATGCCGGTGAAGAGGCTTTCATTACCTATAAGGTAAAATTCTCTGAAGACGAAAAAATCTTCCCATGTGGTGACACGGTAACTTACAATAATTCAGCTATCGCGGTGCTCGACACTACGATTCATAGTAAGGTAAAGGTTACGGTACATCGTGATTGTGCTGACAAGCCAAAAACTCCTAATACGCCAAAGGAACTCCCTCACACTGGTGCTTCCGAAACCGTATTAGCCGTAGTGGTGACCGCCATGATTGGTATCGGTACAGCTTACTACATTGCTTCAACTAAGCAACTTAAGGCCTTAGAAAAGCAACACGAAGATCAAGAATAAAAGCCCTTTCGATTTAATGTAATCGTTTAGACGATTAAGTACGAAAAGAACCCTATGAGAGCGGGGTTCTTTTTTGTTTAGTTATTGAAAAAAGCGAACAAATATGTTAGAATGGTCAGAGTTAATAATACATTAAGGAATATTATGAAAAAGGCAGTTGTACTCATCGGCGGTAAACAATATATCGCAGCTGAGGGTGAGACCCTACGGGTGGACCTCCTCCCGGAAGGAACTAAAGAGCTCGAAACTGGTGCTTTACTTGTAATTGATGGCGATAAAACCCTCGTTGGTACGCCAGAAGTCAAAGGTGTCAAGGTTTCAGCTAAAGTAGTAGAAGAGAAAATCGCTGGTGACAAAATCCGCGTAATCCGCTACCACTCAAAGAAGCGTGTCCACAAAGAAACTGGTCACCGCCAAAAATACAGTGTGATTGAAATTACTTCAATCAAATAAGAAAAAGGCCCTACGGGGTCTTTTTTGGGATTTTTTATCGTGATAATGATTATTCTTATGAATATTATGGTAATATATAAATAGATATGGCGAAGGTAATTTGTATCACAAACCAAAAAGGCGGGGTCGGGAAGACGACGACCACGATTAATTTGGCGTACTATTTGATGAAAGAAAAACAAAAAGTCTTAGTAATTGATTTTGATCCACAGGGAAATGCGACATCGGGTCTGGGTATTGATAAGGCGCAATTTGAACGAAATTATTTAAATAATGAACTTTCGAATACGATGTCGGAAGTGATTTTGGGCGAGAGGCGGTTACCAGAAATAATTTTGAACACTAAATTTAAGGGTTTGGACTTAGCACCGACTACGCCACAGCTGGCTAATGCCGAAGTCGAGATGACGAAGCTGAGTAAAAAATTTGTTCAGTTGAAAAATGCAATTAATGAAGTGCGAGATAGTTATGATTTTGTGATTATTGACCTGCCGCCAAGTTTATCGCTTTTAACCGTGAATGGGATGATTGCGGCAGATTACCTTTTGATGCCAGTACAGACGGAATTTTACGCTCTAGAGGGAGTGGCGCAGCTGATGGATTCGGTAAAATTAGTACGTAAGGCGATGAATCCAAACTTGAAATTATTAGGGGTACTTGCGACGATGTATGATAAGCGTACCTCTTTATCGGTACAGGTATTAGCGGAAATTAAGAAATATTTCCGAGATAAGGTTTTCGAGACGACGATTCCACGTAATGTGAGATTGGCGGAGGCACCAAGTCACGGAGTGCCGGTGGGTGATTATGACCGATTCAGTAAGGGTGCGAAGGCTTACAAGGAATTAGCAAAAGAAGTATTAAAAAGAGTGTAAAAAGAAAAAGAGAGTGTGAAAATGGCAAAAGGTTTGGGTCGCGGATTTGAAAGTTTAATTCCTACGGATATCGTAGATGATGATTTTGATATTACTTTGTCGGAAGATAGCTCGAAGAGTCAGTTGACGGAGCTTGACCTTACGAAAATTACACCAGAAACTGATCAGCCACGTAAAGATTTTTCAGAAGAGGCTCTGGCAGCGCTAGCAGATTCGATTCGCGAACATGGGGTTTTGCAGCCGATTGTAGTGGTAGCTGAGGGTAATAAATATAAGATTGTGGCGGGTGAGAGGCGTTATCGTGCTTCGAAGATGGCGGGATTAGAAAAAATTCCGGCGATTATTCGTACTCTCGATGCGCAAAACCAGTTAGAGCTTTCGATTATTGAAAATGCGCAGCGCGAAGATCTTAATGCGATTGAAATGGCGACAGCCTATGCGAAATTGAAAAATCAATTCAATCTTCAGCCAGAGGAAATTGCGAAGCGCGTGGGAAAAAGTACCTCATCGGTGATTAATACGATGCGACTTTTGAATTTGCCGGATGAGGTAAAGCATGCGATGGTGGAACACAAGTTAACAGAGGGGGTGATGCGACCTTTGATTTCGGCGGACCCGGAAATGGTTAAGAAGATTTTGCCGATGATTATCGAAGAGGGGTGGACGGCGCGCAAGGTGGAGCGTTATATCGCGGAACATAAGAAGAAAAGTTCGGCGAATTTGCTAAAAACTAATGTTTATTTGCATCAAGAGAATGAACTAAGTGAAAAATATGCAGCAAAGGTGCGCGTGAGGGGGCGCAGTGTGACATTTGCTTGCAAAAATGAAGAAGAATTACAGAGATTATTAGCGAGATTACAATGAGTAAAAAATGTGTTCAACCGAAAATAACAGAGAGAGAACAGGCCGCGATTGATTTTGCGACCCAGGCACATGAGGGGCAGAAACGAAAATCGGGTGAGCCATATATTATCCATCCACTGGCAGTGATGAGCATCTTGCGTGAGTGGGGAATGGATGAAGATACAGTGATAGCTGGGGTGCTTCACGACACGGTGGAAGATACCGGGGTGACACTGGACGAAATCAAGGAAAAATTCGGTGAAACCGTGGCCTTTTTGGTGGATGGCGTGAC
>JABZKE010000119.1 GCA_015257445.1 Nanosynbacter sp.
TTCCAGTCGGCAGCATCAAGATCGGTAATCAGATTGATGAGAGAGTACATTTGATCGCCACCAGATTGGAAGTTAAGAGCGGCACTGGAGACATTAGAAAGTGTAGCGTCGAAGAGGTCGATACCGTATTTTTGAGAAACGTTATTAATTTCACCGAAGACGGTACGTTCGGCTTTAACGAGAGAAGTACCTTTGAGGGCTTGAGCGAGATTAAATTTAGTAGTCTTTTCCTCACCATCGAGATCCTTAAGTTTACCGGTAGCAAACTGCTCGAAGGTAATACGGTTATCTTGACGTTTGCCGGTACTCCAGGCAGCGGTTTCAATATTACCGAACTTACCGAAGCGACCAAGCACTGGGTCGGCATCCTTAAAGGCCATTAATTCCTTAAAGAGAACGTTGGCATTTTCAGTACCAGCAATGATTTTGCCATTATCTGAAAGATCTATGATACCTTCAAGAACTTTATCGTAGTCACCACGAGTAGCCATGACACGCATCGTGGCAATCACACGTTCGAAGTCAGCATCGTTAATGGCTTTCTTGAAGTCATTATTAAGTACGCCAGAGTGAATACGGCTGTAATAGGTGGTGCGGCGGTTGAGGCTGGCTTGATATTCCCTGTCATAATCGACGGAAATATCACCTAGTACACTATCGATGGCATCAATGACATGCTTAGGATTTTTAATATTGAGAGCTGGATCATAATCCCAGGCACTGGTACCAGCGGCGCGTACAATATATTTCTGATATTCTTTATCGTTCTTAGCAATTTCGGCTTCGGTGAGATTGAAGCGCTTAGCACTGTTTTCAGAATGCGAATCGATATATTTCTCGTTAATTTCCTTCATCTTATTGAGATAGAATTTATCGGAAGCAACATCATTGTTATGGATTTCGCGATCGACAGTCTTTTGCTCGAGGAAATTTTGGGTCTGACGCTTGGCGAGATCTTTTAATTCCCTGTTTTGGTAGCCATGCTTATCGATATAGTCGCCCATGTTGCTCATGAAATTTTCAACACGTTTATTAGCGTTTTCAGTACGGTATTTAAGTTCACGGTGGCGATATTCGTCCAACATTTCGGAGTTTTTCTTGATCGGGTCGGCTTTGGAGTAAATTGGTTTGCCGTTTTTGTGATAGCCAATAATTGGCGTGTTATTTTGGCGGGCCAAAAGTTGCTCAGTTAGTAAGAGTTTTTGATCTTCTTCATTACGCTTTGCTCTATGTTCGCGGAAGGCTTGATTTTGCATAGCAATACGACTAATAGTCATGTCTGGACGAAGAGCGCCACCTTTACCTTCGAGGGCGCGTTTTTGGTAGTTGGTACGAGCGAGATTGGCAGCGGTAGAAAATTCTTTGGATACGGAGTTATTAAGTTTACTACCAATACCACTAAGCGCCTGGTTAACGTCACCAAGGACGGATTTGGACATACTGAGCATTTTAACGGCGAACATAATTGGAAGAACCTGGACGGCAATACCAATAATTACACCAAAGGGAGTCTCAGAGCTGAAAATAAAGAGGTAGCCAAGTACCTTAGAAACACCAAAAAGGAAGCTAAAGGCTGGGAAAAAGACCAGCATTTGAGCAAAAATTGATTTCCACTTCAGATAGTACTTATGGGTATTTGGCAAGACGTAGAGTGCAAAGATGAGTGGTGAAGTAATGGTAAGTAGAATAACTACGGCTTGGCGAAGTGAAATAGTAATGAGACCGATAACGACGGCGATAAAACCAGCGAGGACGATTGGGATGAGTGTAAATAGGGCGCTAAGTAAACCACCAGAGGCAGCAACCGCGGTGGCGATACCGACACCACCCAGAATGGTGAGTGAAGTACCACCGGCGATAGCAAGGAAAATATCATAGAGATTGAGAGGTTCGTCGAGCTTGGCTTCGGGATGTTGGCTTTGAATAGCAGTGGTGGCGATGCCTTCAAGGAAAGATTTGAGGGCGTTACCAATAATATTACTAACATCGACGAGAACCTGACAAATCAGATAGCTAAAGTTAACCAAAATAGCGGCAATGATGAGCTTTGGTAACATCTTCTTGATATTGTAATTAGAAAAACCCAGGCCAGTAACCTGAGAGTAAACAATCAAAAGTAAGAAAATAATGAAAATAATATTAGCGATATTGCGAACATAAGACCAGATGATAT
>JABZKE010000007.1 GCA_015257445.1 Nanosynbacter sp.
TTTTTTACCGGAATTTTGTAAGAAATCCAATCGTTTTCGTTTAACGAACCGCCCAGACGATCAAAGCTGTTTGGAATGGAATAAAATTTACGAAAATGACGTGCTTCTTTATAAAAAATCCCTCAAAACTTTCCGCTCCAATCTTCGCACCTATCTGTCCGCGGCTGAAATGAAGTATTTTGATTACCGTTTCGGCTTCAATAAACACCGGACTCACACCCTAGCGCAAACCGCTGCAGAATTTAAACTCACCATTCCAGAGGCTAAAAAACAGGAGAAGGAAATCCTGAAGAAAATTGAACTTAGTAAAATTATTTACATGATTTAATCTGAAAACCCGTCTGAAAACTTGGTTCCAAAAAATAAACCCCTCATTACGAGGGGTTTTTCTTTTTCTATGCGTTACTTCAATTCATCCCAGTCGATATCAATCGTATCGTCCACGGCCTCCGCAAATTCAGGATGCATCATCCCGTCAAACAACAGAATCATCCTGCTCTCCTTCGTGAATCCCAGATAAACATTGTCTTGCATATGTTGATCTCGTGTCTCCCTAAAGAAGAAACGATTCAAAATATACTTCTTAGCATTTTCTGAAATCTCAATCCGCATCAAGAGATCTAGTCCTAGCATAATGCAGGGCTTATCCAAAATTTTATCTTTGCTATCCTCTAGATTCTTTAGAGGATATCCCTGCAACATTACTCCAGGCTGGAAATTTACTATTTCTGACTTGTGAAATTTTAAGTCCCCCATAGTATTGACGGCTTTCTCTAACCGCTCATCTCTGCCTTCGCCAACCGGCACTGTCAATCGCCAAACATCATAGACAATCGCCTCATCGCGAATCACCTTATCCACTAGTCCCCGATTTGTAAACGGCATTACACTACTTAACCCCTCATTTCGCATCTTTTTACCTCCATAAAACAGAAAAAATCGTAACGTCTTAAAAAATTAAAGAACCTATCCAGTTACGACTGACTACTCTGTTATTCTATAATATTTAACCTATTTTGTCAATCTAAAACATTGACAAACTCACCATTTAGTTTATAATTATGTTATCGGCCTCGCCGTATCGCACCTTTAATTCACATCACTTTTTTTAGGAGGGGACAATGAAAAATGAAGTTAGTAAAGCTTGGAAAGTCGACAGTTTAAGTCAGCTCGGTTATTCTCATCTCGTCGATGGTAATGTTAAAAATTATGTCGAACGTAATTATGAAACCGTAGAGCATTTGATCTGGGATTGCCGCTATCTCTATTATATGGAGCAGTATCATCCAGGAGTTATTCGCAGCATTCCGCATTCGCTCAAGGTTTGTATGGAAATTTTTGAATACAATCATTTGATTTGCCGAAACATCGATTCCAGAATCATCGGCATGTATTATCTCTATCGCACGGTTTACGGCGACGATTATGAACCTTTAATTTTGGAATATCGTGACCCCAGAATCACCAGAAAGGCTCATAATTATCAGCTCACTGATCGCGCCAAAATTCTCACCGTCCACGACTGGAATCAGCTCTATGAGGAAGATATCTGTATCGATCTCGAAAGAAGCCAGAAAGAACTCAAGCATCTCGAAAACATTCAGCGGGTTTTACAGCGTGAGTTGACCAAACGTGAATATCGCGTCGTCAATTTTAGCTTCGGCTTGCAAGGTGATAACATTCATAATCTGCGTGAAACTGCAGTCAATGAAGGTTTACTTCTCACTCAGACCGATCGCCACCTCAAGTCCGCGCTCAAAAAAATCCAACCTTATCTAACTAAAATCTAGCCCCCATCTAGGGGCTTTTTAGTGCCAAATTTAAAATAAAAAGAGCCCCTCATCCTTTAGGAACTCTTCGTAGAAAAACTTAGACGATGACTCGCTGACACTAGATACGGGTCACCCCGGTCGCTCTATCTAGCGCCAGACGGGTCACCTACCCAAGCTGCTCTACACCCACAACGTTTACGCCAGTATATATTTACTCGTCCAATGTGGCGAGTGTGGCGCCATGATGTATTTGCTCCAGCCGATCTTTAAAAATCGGCTTAGCATCCGTCGAAATCAGATAATACTTATCCATTTTCGAGGTTACCAGATAAATCTCACTATCACCGATAGTTTCTTGCATCTCCTTCCAGTTTTCTGGTCGGAAAATATTCAGCAGCTCCTCTTTACTCATAAGCGGCAAATCAAGCTTCTCAATCGACTGAATATTCAAGATTTCACTCGGCCTCCTTGCATCATCGGAATCTATTCCACGCAAGCGAATTCTTACATCATCGGATTTTATTCCGCGCAAGCGAATTTCTTCCTCAAAATCGAATTTCGGCAGATGTCCGTAGTAAAATGCATTGAACATCTTAAGCAAGGCAAACTGATCTATCGCCGTATGAGGTTCCATAAATTCGAAACTCCATCGACTCACCAGGGAATAATCCCGGCGAATTCGCAAATTTGCTGCAGCACGAAGTTCTTGAGCCTTCTCACGTTCGCGTCTTTTCGACATATATCCCCACCTTTCTGTCGTGTGTCATCGACTAAAAATAAAATGTACTTTAAAACTTAACCTTTATATTATACCACATTTAATAAAAAATCCTAGCCTAAGCTAGGATTCTCACTAATGCTTAGACTATGGTTTCTTTTTTCGCTTTTTACCATCTTTAGGCTCACCTTTTGGTTTACCTTTTGGTTTATCGTTTTTCTTAGAGCCGTCTGGACTAATATCATTCTTTTTCGAGCCGTCCATCTCCAATGTCGTCGGCTTCTGACCGTCAATATTAGATCTACCCAAATTATCTGGTTTATCTTTCACTTCACCATCGGGCCTCTCGAGATCCTCGTCGTCCTCGAAAAAATCATCTTCACCTACATCATAATACCCCCGCATATCACCATAGTCGTCCATGAAATTCAGCGCCGAGAAAATTTCTCGTTCCAGTATCATGCGATTTAAATTAAAGTTATCTAAGACTGAATTGGCTTTCTTATTTTGCTCAATTTTTTTATTTAATAACAGAGCAAATGAAGGATTTGCGGTACCCAGACCTACATAAAATTCACCACTAGCTGCCGCGATTTTATAGACCAGCTCCGATTTTTTTACTTTATAGATAGGATGTTGCTTCCGCATTTTACCCACAAAAGCTTTGTTTTCTTCTATAGTAAGCTTCTCAATTCGCGCCACATGATCAATCACCCCATAAAAACCCGGCTGCCCAAGTTCTAAGATATTATCAAAACAAGGGTAACGCGATGCGCCAAATAGAGAAATACCTAAATCCTGAATTTCTAATGCCATGGTCCTTCTATATAAAAATAAGGAAACGCTCCGCAAAAATTCATCATAGGCATACTCCACACCATCCGCGGGGACAGTCGGGAACAGATACCAATTCTGAATGAATTTCGAACCCAACACCATATCCTCATGAAACTTCTGCTTCGCCACCAACTCTTTTCTCTTATTTTTATCATTATCTTTCATTTTTTCACCCCCCAATGAGATAAATCTAAGCACTAATTTTCAATGTACCTTAACCAAAGCTAACTATCTAGTTTCATTCTATCACACCCCTGTTATTTTTACATCCTCAAGCGTTATTTCTCGCCAATAAAAATGCCCCGACAATGTCGGGGCGGCTCGACCACAATCAAAGAAAGCATCGAGTCCGGTGATAATTTACCATACTTCTCGTACGGCAAATGAAAGGGGAAACAGGGAATGGGAACGGGTTACAATATTCGATTGTATGTACTTGCATGGTTTTCGTTGTAAAACTATTTTGAGGATGACATTATATGCCAAAGGTTACGCGCTACGTAGCTCAAAACACTCGACCAACGACGTGCCATCTAGAGCAGATCTACTTAATCTCTCAACGAAAATCTGTGAGTTCACACAGGCTTCCGCCTACTAGCGTTTCGATCTGTCTTTCAGGTCGAAGTGTATGTACTTCTTCTCCAAAGTGTGTGACTTGACGCTAAAATAAGTATTTGGGTTAATTCAGCTTGCGAGGCGTCCTTAACCTTGATTAAGTTCCCATTCCTGTTTATAAAAGAGCTCGTCTAGCGCTGTCATTATAATAACATAACTCATATTATTTGTCCATACCTTTTTTGACATTTTATAATTTTTATGGTAGAATTATATAGATTTAGTTCATTTTTTATTTCTCTGAATTAAATCGTTTTTTGACAATTTGTGGGTAACTGAAAACTTAAAAAAGAGGGGGATTTTTTATGCTAATTAGTGAACAAGTTTGTAAGCAAGTAAATCAGAGTAATCTAGCCGAGCTTTTACCAGAGCTTGGCCGCTACACCATTCACTGGGCTGACGAATGTCAGTCTCGTGATCAACCCGGCTGCGAATATGGCATCACCACCGTGAGTTACGAAAATTGTCTTCTAAATCACGTAATTCGTGCACACGAAGAAGCCAAAATACCTGGTGAAGTCTTAGTTTTACAGGCTAGAGAGGTTTTTTATAATGAACTTTCTCCTAGCAAAAAACATGCTAAATGGCGTCGCAGTTTCTGGCAGGTCTTGCTAGATGAGGGATACATTCGTAAAGGCCTCACTCCAGCCAATACTCAAGACACCTTTGCGGTGCATAAGCTCTATCAGATGGTTTATCATGATTTATCAGAAGCCAGCCAGCTAATCTGCAGCAAAGACGCCCTGTTTAGTAGCAATCAAGCTTACGAAAACTTTGTCATACTTTCTGACCGTGAAGTCAATCGCGTCATGGAAGTTTTAAAACGCTTCCCAGAAGATTTTTTCAATTGTCTTGATCTATTTTTTGGTATCGACATTCATGAACCCTGGAAAATTAATCAAATTGCCCGGGCACTCGAAATTCGATCAAGTGAAGTACACGAGATGATTAATAAAGCTTTGCGCGCTATGCGAGAAGATGAGCATTATCAACTGCCACCACTTGATTCTATTGTACAGGTACTACCAAAAGAAGTATTTCGAACACCTGATTCTAACGAGCAACTCTACATAATTACCAATTTTATAGAGTTAACGCCCGTCTTTGAATCAGTATCTAAGACTTACGAATTCAAAAACCTGTCTGATTTTGTTCACCAGTATTACAAAAGTCCGATGAAGGAGGTGATGTAATTAATGTTTATCCATCGCATTAAGAAGATGTCGTTTGACGAGGATTTTGCGGAATATCAACGCTGCCTCATCGCTTCATCCGTAGCTGATACTTATGAAGAGGCTATTAAAGAATGGGAGGTTATCGACTTAGAATATCACCTAGATAAGGATCTGATTAGCTTTAGTAAACGCGTCCGCAGTCATACTGGCTGCACGATTCGGAATCGTAATACCAAAATCCTGCTCGGGCCCTTTAGCCTGACTGGATTAACTAAGCTCGGCAATAAGGATTTCAAACACCAAGCCGCTTTGCTTAGTCGCCTCATACATTTTAGACGCGACTATAATTTTGACCAAAAAGTATCTATCAGTAGGGAATATTTTAGTTCATATGGTTTTAAATTAGCCTTAGAGCAGAAATTTCTTACTCAGGAGGAATATGAAGATGCTGACCGGCTATTTCGGATGAACTTTACGCAATATACGGAAGCTGATCACAAATTACACTTCAAGCTTATGAAGGATCATCTGATTCCATTTGTAAAACATTACTTCAAAGAGAGAAATACTAAACTCAAAGATTCGGTGCCATTCTCGGAAACCGTAATCGAAACTTCAACTTAACTTAAATTTTACACGCACCTTAACCCCACAAATGTCAAAAATTGGGTCCCGTTATGGGGCCCTTTTTTCTGACCTTTTTATATAATAAATAATATGACGCAAATTCATTCTGAGCGAACTTACTTGGCCATCGACCTTAAATCTTTTTATGCCTCCGTGGAATGCGTTAAGCGTGGCCTCGACCCCTTGACCGCTCGTCTCGTGGTCGCCGATGAATCACGCACCGAAAAAACTATCTGCCTCGCCGTCTCACCCGCCCTCAAAGCCCTCGGCATCTCTGGTCGAGCCCGTCTTTTTGAAGTTTACGAAAAAGTCCCTCGCGGCAATTTTATTATTGCCAAACCTGCCATGGCCGATTATCTTCAAGTGAGTTCCGAAATTTTTGCTATTTACGCTGCCTATGTTGCTACCGAGGATATTCATGTTTACTCTGTCGATGAGGCTTTTCTTGACATTACTAGTTATCTTCACGCCTATGAGATGGATGCTGAGCAACTCGCGCGCACTATCATCAAAGATGTTCTAGGTCATACCGGCATTACCGCCACCGCCGGCCTCGGTAGTAATCTTTATCTAGCTAAAATTGCCATGGATATTCTCGCCAAACACCAAACGGCCGACCTTGATGGCGTACGCATCGCTTCACTCGATGAGACTTCTTATCGCAAATTACTCTGGCGACACCAGCCGCTCACCGATTTTTGGCGGATTGGCCCTGGTATTAGTAAATCTCTGCAAAATTTTGGTATTTATACTATGGGCGATCTCGCCCGATTTAGCCTCACCGCTTCTGAAAAGCTCTACCACAAGTTCGGTATCAATACTGAACTGATCATCGACCACGCTTGGGGAATTGAACCGACCACGATTGCCGATATCAAATCCTATCGCCGAAAAGACCACAGTCTCAGCTCCGGTCAAGTACTCGCCACCGGCCTTTATTCCGAAAAACTCCGCAATATCCTCATTGAGATGGCCGACAAACTCTGTCATGAACTTCACGAAAAGCATTTACTCACTAATAATCTCACACTTCACCTTTCTTATGATAAAAAAGCCAATTCTACCTCTGTTAAACCTTTCACTCACGGCTCCAAATCTTTTTCCTATACCGATGAGAGTAATCTAATTATTAAATATTTTTTACAAATCTTCACCCAGATTCTCGACTCCACTCGCCCAGTCAAGAAACTTAATCTCACCCTCGGACACCTCAAATCCGTCGATATAATTACCACACAATTAGACCTTTTTGAGAATCAAAAAACCACCGAACGGGCTAAGCGCAATCAAAACCTCGAGCAGGCCACTCTAAAAATTAAACAAAAGTACGGCAAAAATGCCATCTTACGCGGCACTAGCTACCTCGAAGGCTCCACCATGCGCGAACGTAATCAGCAAATCGGAGGTCACCGTGCCTAACTCTAACCAGCAAATTAGAGCCCCTCAACCAAATCTATCTAAACCCTCACAGTTAGGTTCCAAATCGGCTGACCCATATCAAGACATCATCAATCTTCAGCCTCCACGCTTACCGAATCATCCACCGATGTCCCGCACCGCCCGGGCCGCCCAGTTTATGCCTTTTAAGGCGCTCGAACCCCACGAAGCCAATATTCAGGCCGTCGAAGAAATTATCGAACAAAAAACCGATACTTATATTGAATTTGACGAAATCTATCCCGATTTTTAGTGCATTTATTTACAGATTTCATATCTTATGGTAAAATAGTCCCAATCATGTCAAAAAAGAGTAATACCAAACGCAAGCTCGTCGGTCTCGTTTCAGAGGAATCTGGTATCCGTGCATACTATACCAAGAAAAACACCATGAACACCCCAGACAAGCTTAGCTTGAAGAAATATGATCCAATTCTTCGCAAGCACGTCGTTTTCACTGAAACCAAGAAAAACCTTGGCCGTAACGAAGTGAAAGAGAAGAAGCGCTAAAATCTCCCTCTCCTTATGGGAGATTTTTTCTGTGTCTAAAAACTTAGATTTCCTAACTTAAAAATTTTTGCATAAAAAATTCATTCTCCACTACACCACACTGCTATCGAACCTCTCATGCTTAACAGAGGTGTTATAGATTAAACACAAAAACCTTGAACAATAACGCCAATATTTATTGGTTCATTTGGAGATGGTTCATAATCACCTAAGATATTTTGTCCAATATTGATTGGAAACTGTAAATCAACTGGCCCTTGAACCCAATGATAGTCGTATATCTTTATTTTAGTTTTCTTTTTTGAAAATGGAATAATAAAAGAGTCTCTTCTAAACTTAGTAAATGGTTGCATAATACATATGGAGCCTGCACAACTTTGACTCGCAGCAATGCCATCCATAGTTGTAGTGTTTATTTCTTTACCAGCAAAAGGTCCTTCATCTACCATAAAAGTACGTTCATCTTCTGGTCTCTTAATAAATTCGTAAGCTATACCAGCGAATTTAAAAATATACTCCTTGCCAATCTCGTATTTCTTGTCACGATTATAAAACTTCACATCTTGAAACTCTATGCCTGTAACGCCATCTGGATGTTCGTCGTCAACGAGACTACCCTCCACAATAACCTCACCAGCAGGCAATAAATGTATATCAGTTACAATGACACGATGTTCTTTTTTACTCCAAAACTGAGATACAGGAAACCACGAAGTCATATCTAGACCGCTCTCTTCATTCTTTATGCCAACAACAATTGCAGAAAAACCACTTTTATTATCTACGGTGGTAAATTGTATAAACTCGTCACATGTTGCGATGTCTGTTTTAGTCTCTTCGTCTTTTCCATGCAAGACAAACATTGCAACTTCCGCCAAATCTTTTGTATCAGTAAGCCCTAACCCCTCAAATAGGTCTCTAGGGTAAAATTGTTTGTCATAGTTTTTATCAATAGAGACTACATCTTTCATAATTTTTATTATAATACACTAAACTCAGCACCACAATCATCGCAATAATACGATTTAACCGCAATACACCTTATGTTCATGACCTTGGAGGCTCTATACCGAGAAAATCTTTATATATCTTCTCCTTGTATTCAACCCCCATTTCTTCGATAGCCTCTAGAAATATATCATAAGTACCATCACCTCCTATAAAATCCCAGAACTCATTACCGATTAAAACAACTTCATCATTAATCATATCAAACCAGCGTTTTGGAAAACTCCAGTTATAGTCAGCCTTCTTGTTGCCATAGGGGTTATATGGTAATGCAAAAAATGCACCTTGAACTGGCATAGGATCCATTGCGTAGAGTTTAAGAATCTTTTCTTTACTTACTTTAGTCTGGTCACTATTTGGAAGTGGTGCTTTTAATTCAAAGGCATATTTTTCACCCTCTCGAGTTTCTAAATATAAATCCGCTAAAACAGAACAAGGGATCATTTTCCCACTATTACCATCTAAGACATACTCGAGTTCTCGTCTCCAATCCGGTTTTTCTTTTTTGTTCTTTTGTGGATGTTCTAAACTATTAAGAATCTCTTGGATACGTCGCAAGCGTTCTTCATCTATGTCACCCTCAATCATCTTCTGTCTTTCAGCAGAACCTCGACCAGTATTGCCTGCAACTCTTCCTAATTCTTCCCAAGCATTACCGAATGGTGTGACAAAGCGTCTCTCAAAATGCGAACCCTTAAAAATCTCATCTGGCACCAAAGCTGCATATAGTGGTTTTTCGGCGTGATGTTTTTCCGGTATAAAAGGGTCTTTTATTAAAACATTATCCATTACTTTATCCATCATATTTTTGATAACAGTCTGTATTGATTTTTTCATTTCTCTTTTATTCATCATCTGGACCTCCTTAATTTTCGCATTTTTATTACGCCATTTTTTCATTAGTTTTTTCCAAAACACTCAACACCTCCTTGACTATTTCGCTCACAATATTTATCGCTATTGAGTTTCCCAACAGCCCCATAGCAACACTTGTGGATACTTCAAAATTATAAGAATCTGGAAAACCTTGTATTCTCGCAGCTTCTCTTACCGTTATTGGTCGGTATTTCTTTTTCCAGTAGATATTCTCAAGAAAATATGCTTTTTTATTCTCGACATCACCGGGTATCGATTCGGTGGAAACAAAGTCTCTAGTGCCAGATTTTGTTAACGTTGAAAATACGTGAGACTCTGGAAGAAAGATACGGTAAATACCATTGAGCCCAGAGGAGATTCTAGAATTAGCTAAATCATACTTATCATCCTTAGGTTTCAACAAACCCTTTTTTACCAAGCCATCTATATCCGCCTGTGTTATAGTTGTCTCGCAAGTGTCATTATAGTCAGAGAAGAGAGAGGGATTATCGAACTTGGGCTCTAATAATTCTTGAATATCCGCCAAACTCATAGGGTTTCCATCTTTGTTGCCATACTTTGGCTTGCGACGATTTTTCATAATCAACATACAGATCTTTTTCTCGAGAGGGGTTGTCTCGATTAAGTCCCAAGAATGGACTGTGTATTCACCGTTCCTCACATCTGAAAAAATAAAAAAGTTTCCCTTATTCTCAATTGCTGCCATATTAAAGCTATTTTTGCTATTGTGATGATTCGTTTTCTTTTTCACCTTTCCCCTTGAATCCGTTAAAATATCAGCCAGAACCGGCAATTCCTCGTGTGGCATAGGATACTCAAAAGAAGTAGAATTAATATCATTGCGAATCCCAACTATAAAGATTCTTTCACGACTCTGTGGTAACCCATAGTCAAAGGCGTTTAGTACTTTATATCTGACTCGATAGCCGGCGCCTTCTAATTCGCTTACTATCAACATTAGGTTAGCTTTATTTCTTGGGTCAGCGAGACCTTTTACATTTTCAAAAATAAACGCTTTCGGCTTTACTTTTTTCACAACTTCGATAGTGTCGAGCCAAAGTCTACCACGTGGATCTTCAAACCCCCTCTTTTTTCCCGCAATAGACCACGATTGACAAGGTACTCCGCCAGTAATAATGTCGGCATACGGAAGATCATGATTTTTAGTTATATCACCAATTTCCAACTCTTGAGAAGTATCAAAGTTGTCTTTATACACATTAACAGCGGAAGCATAAATATCAGAAAAACCGATACATTTGCAACCATTTTTTTCAAGGGCGATGCGAAAACCACCAATTCCAGAAAATAGGTCGATAAAAGTCGTTTTACCTCTCTTTGACATATCTTAAATTATATCACAAGGAGTAATAAAAGGGGTTCTTTTGACTACTTCATCCACAAGAACAAAAACAAATATATTATATATTTAAGTTAGAAATTAAGGATGTAAATATTAAAGATGTCATTCAACTTAGCAACAATCCTAAATAATTTTTACAGAAGGAAGACTCTAGTCTCTCGATATTGCTATCAAAAATATTTCAAGTACAACAATTGTAGCTACTAATAAAAGGAATCGCTTGATCATATAGTAATGGAAAATTACTGAAAATTTTTCAGTGTATTGATACGTTTTACGATTAGGCTAATAAGCACAAAAAAACGCTTAATTGTTAAGCTCGTACTATCGAATTTCCAATTAAGCGGTAAAAAATCAATTTTCTCTTAATGAACAACCCTCGACTATACTTTTGTTTGATAATCGTTCTAATCTGGCAGGGGCGCACGGAATCGAACCATGATCTACGGTTTTGGAGACCGCTATACTAACCGTTGTACTACGCCCCTAGTACTATTATTATAACATATCCAATCCTTCATACTATGTTTTTCTCTATAAATCCGCTATACTTAAAATAATTCTTATGCTAAAATATAAATCA
>JABZKE010000120.1 GCA_015257445.1 Nanosynbacter sp.
TTTCTGTGGTGGATAAGGAAGCTTACCGAAGTTACGAGATTGCGAACTGGGTGGCAGATATTTTTAAGGAAGAAATTTCGCAGATTTACAACGATACGAGTGTGAATATTCTTGATCACGCGGTGGAGCCGAACAGTCCATATAATGTCGATGTGGTGAAGCAAGAAATTATTTATATGGTGGCTGGCATGGTGCTCGGCGGCGGGATTATTTTGGTGCTATTTTATTTCGACCGCACGATTAAAACCACGGAGCAGATTGAGGAAATTTTCAAGTTGCCAATTTTTGGCAAGGTGCACAAATTAGAAACAGAAAAACAGAAGAAAAAGCGTAAAAAGTTGGAAGCGAAGCTGGCTAAGCTCGAAGCGAAGCGTTTGAAAAAAGAAGCAAAAGAACAGCAAAAACTCGAGAAATTGAAACAAAAGGAAGCAGAAAAAGAAGCTGAATTGCAGGCGAAGGCGGAACAGGAGGCAGCCGAAAAAGCAGCCGAAGAGGCAGCGAAGAAAGCTATTGAAGAGGCTGAAAAAGCGAAGGGCACGCTGGAGAGACCTTTTGTCGAGATTAAGGCGGTAGGGCGTAAGATTATCGCCGAAGAAAAAGCGATTCAAGAGAAGATTGCCTTAGAGCAAGAAAAAATTGCCGCAGAAAAAGAAGCGGAAATTGCCAATGTGGAAGAGGTGGAAAAGGTGGAGATTAATGAAGATTCGGAGCTGGTACTACGTGACAACCCGAAGATGTCGGTGGCGGAGGATTTTCGCACGATTCGTACTAGTTTATACTTCTCATTAAATAATCAGAATTCGAATACAGTGCTGTTTTGTAGTTCGAGAGCGCACGAAGGTAAGAGTTTTATTGTTGCAAACTTGGCGGTGGCTTTTGCGAAGACTAACAAGAAGGTACTTTTGATTGACTGTGATATGCGCCTGGGTCGCCAACACGAAATTTTCGAATTAAGTAATCAGTTTGGTTTGTCGAATATTTTGGCGGAAGGTGATCTAAAGAAGCTAAGACAATATGCGGTGAAGACTAATGTGAAAAATCTTGAAGTGATTACGCGTGGCGTGGTACCACCAAATCCAAGTGAGCTTCTGGAATCAAAGAAGATGGAAATGTTGCTTTCTGAAGTGAAAAAGCACTATGATTATGTATTAATCGATGGTACGCCGATTGAAGGAATTTCAGATTCTTTGATTTTGGCGAAGCGTTCCGACCGGGTGATGTTGATTTGTGCGGCGAATGAAACCACGATTGAAGATTTACAAAACTCAAAGCGCGCACTGGAGGCAATTGAGATTAATATGCCGGGGGTGATTTTGAATCAGGTGGTCGATAAGCGTAGTGGCAAAAAGAACGGCTACTATAGTTACTATACGGCTTAGGCTGATTTGGATTTTATTTAGTTTTTGGTTTGGGGACTAGTCGAGGTTTGGCTGGGGCTCTGGTTTTGGGTTTTTGAATTTGATTTTAGTTTAGTGAATAAAGTCAAAAGAGCGTGAATTAAGAGACAGCCAAAGCTCGCACCGAGGGTGTCGATTAAAATATCTCGAAACTGAGCAGAGCGACCGGGGACGAAGATTTGGTGAATTTCGTCGGTGCAGGCGTAAAGGAAGCTGAAAAAGATAGGTAGGAGAATCTTTTTAGGGTAACGATTGAGCTTTGGAAGTTGAATAACTTTAAGATAAAATAAAGCGCCTAAAATCGCATATTCGGTGAAGTGGGCGGTTTTTCGCACCAGAAAAATTAGAGTGCTGAGACTGATTAGGTTATTCTCTAGACCGTGACGCACGTGCGGAAAATTTTGGGCGATAAAATCAACGAAAAGATTGCTTTGGGCGTCGGAAGAATTGTGTCCGAAGGAGGACATAATAAAAATGAAGCACATCTGAAAAATAAGCAGTGTGGGTAGAATAAGTCGGTGAATTTTGATTGTCATTAAACTATTCTATCATTTTGTGAGATATTCTTGGAGCTTGGCCTTGGTTTTATCGACGGTGTCTTGATATGGATGCCAAACGAAGTGTTTTGGTTCTGGATAAGTGAAGGTCGAAGTAATGTCGGCCTTACCATCAACATCGATAGATTCGATTTGCCAATTGGAAAAATTGCTGAG
>JABZKE010000008.1 GCA_015257445.1 Nanosynbacter sp.
TTCAAAAATGCCAATTTTAAGGTGCAAAATCTAGAAAAAACCGAAGCTAAAAAAGCCAACCCGGTACCTCTCACTACCGCTGCGCTCCAGATTGAAGCCAATAGCCGCCTTGGATTCAGCTCTAAGACTACCATGTCCGCCGCTCAGGGCCTCTATCAGTCCGGCCACATTACTTATCATCGTACCGACTCGCTCAATCTCTCGAATCAAGCTCTCGCCGAGATTGCTAATCTCATTAAAGCCGAATTCGGGGAAAATTATCTCGAAGTTCGTCGCTTTCATACCAAAAATGCCAGCGCCCAAGAAGCTCACGAATCTATTCGTCCAACCCATATCGACGTAGCAGTGGCTGGTAAAAATGAGTACGAAAAGAAATTATATCAATTAATCCGAAGTCGCACCTTGGCCACCCAAATGAAAAACGCCGTGGTGGCTAAAACCAGTCTCTATCTCGAGGCCGACACTGTGCCAAACGAGCTATTTAAAGCTACTGGGGAAATGGTGATTTTCGACGGCTTCCTAAAAGTCTACGGTAAAAGTAAAGACACTACTTTGCCAAATCTCCAGATTGGTGACCCCGTAAAGCGTCACATTTTACTCGCTAAGCAAACTTTTTCCAAGCCACCCGCCCGCTACACTGAAGGCTCACTAGTTAAAAAACTCGAAGAGCTCGGTATTGGTCGTCCAAGTACCTATGCCTCAATCATCAACGCTATTCAAATCCGAAATTATGTGGTTAAGGGCGAATCCGAAGGTGAGCCACGCGATATTTTGCAACTCACTCTCGATGAGTCGAATCAAATTTCTGAACAAACTATTTCAGAAAAAACCGGCTCCACCAAGGGTAAATTAATGCCAACCCCAGTCGGTGAATTAGTCTCCAACTTCCTCTGTGAGAATTTTAAAGACATCGTCGACTACGATTTTACTGCCGGCATCGAAGAAAAACTCGATCTTATCGCTGAGAAAAAACTCACGCGCCTGAAGATGCTTCGCGATTTTTATGGCCCATTCTCTGAAGCTATTGGCGCTTCCGCCATGGCCAACCGCTATAATTCCGCCACCGAACTCGGTACCGACCCTAAGACTGGTAAGAAAATCTACGCCAAAATTGGCAAAAATGGAGGCTTCCTGCAGCTCGGTGAAAACGAGAAAGAAAGCGGTGAAAAACCAATTTTCATCCCTCTGCCAAAGGGGAAAACCGTCAAAACCGTCACCTTGGATCAGGCTCTTAAGCAGTTGGAATTGCCAGTTCTACCACGCTCTCTTGGCTACGCTAAGGACGGCACTGAACTAATCGCCGCTAATGGCCCCTTCGGCCCCTTCATTAAGGCTGGTGCGCATAATATCGCACTTAATAAAATCAACGAGGCGGAAAATCCATACCATATTACGCTCGAAACCGCCGAAGCGCTCTATCAAAAGAAAATCGACTCTATTCTCGCCGACTGGGGTGACATCAAGATTATCAATGGTCCATTTGGCCCTTACATTAAGGGTCCAGCCATAAAACCAGCTAGCGGTAAAGGTCGTGCCAGGCCAAATAATGCCAAAATTCCAAAAGATCGTGATCCAAAATCTATCACCAGGGAAGAAGCTGAAGAAATTCTCTTAAGTTCCAAGGCACCAGCCACTAAAAAAGCTCCTGCCAAGAAGACTGCCGCCAAAAAAACTCCGGCGAAAAAGTCCACTACCAAGAAAGCCACGACAAAGAAAACTACTACCAAAAAGACCACAAAAAGCTAGAAGCTACCGAACCTAGCCAAATCGCAAAAAACTACCATAAAATCAAAGTCGCTTCCTGTCTATTAGACTAATAGGAAGCGGCTTTTTTACTATTGCCACAACATTAAACATAAGCATTATCTATAACCATACCATGAAACCGCCAATGTTTAAATTTAGATATAATTTTCTGTCCTAAATGTACAATTTATGATAAAATATTTAAAGAAGTTAGACGGAAAGCGACCACACAAGATTCCTATTTGACTTTTTATAATTTTATATTATAATTATAGTAATTTTTATATATTATCGGGTGGATAAGGAAAAAATATAAGATGGATCAACATGCGGAAACTATTCAGAAAGCCTTGACAGGAAGTCTTAATATTATAGAACAAGACCGTGAAAAGGAGATTATTTCTCGTCGTTTTGGTCTGAATGGCCAAAAGGAAACCCTCGAACAAATCGGGGAAGTGCTTTCTATCACTCGTGAACGCGTCCGTCAGTTGGAAAAAGCCATCATCATTCGTCTCCGTGTCATGGCTGAAGAAAACCAAATCCCTGAACTCGGTGCCGCCGAAAAAATTATCATCCGCTTCCTCGTCGAAGAGGGAAGAATCGCTCGCATTTCCACTCTTGCCCAAAAAATTTACGGCCACAATCCAAACGAAAAAGAACTCGCCGCCATTAATTTCATTAGTGAAATTTCTGCCCGTCTAGTCCACATCGATGAATCCGAGCGTTATTACAATGCTACTGGTATTGCCGAATATGGCAACGAACGCGAAATTAAGCGCAAAGCTGATGAAATCGTCACCCTTATCCGCAACAACAAGCTCCCAATGAGTCTGGACGAGCTCGACGCTAAGCTTAATTATGAGCACCCAAATCACATCCGTGCCATCGCTTCCATCTCTAAGTCTCTCTCTTCCTTAGATGACCAATGGGGTCTCGCCAAATGGCCAACTGTCAACCCGAAAAATATTCGTGACAAAATTTATGTCATTTTGAAGAATCAAAACGAGCCGATGCACTTTAGTGATATCGCCGACGCAATTTCTAATTCCAAATTTCGTCGCAAAAACGTCACTACTCAAGCCATTCACAACGAATTAATCAAAGACCCTCGTTTTGTCTTAATCGGTCGTGGCATTTACGCTCTCGATATCTGGGGCTATAAGCGTGGTACGGTCGCGCAAATTATTACCGACATTCTAAAAGAAGCCGGCGAGCCACTCACAAGGGAAGAAATCGTCAAACGTGTCCTCAAGACCCGTAAAGTCAAAGAAACTACCATTCTTTTAAATCTTCAAAACAAAAAACTTTTCCGTCGTGTCGACCGAAACACTTATACTTATGCTGACGAACTCGGTCAGTAATGCTAAAATAGAAGTATGATAGCGGAATTAGTTCATTTTATCTTGATGCCTATTGTTTGGCTCCCAATTGTTGGCATCCTAGGATATCTCACATATAAAAATTACAAAAAAATCAATCAACTAAAGACCCTGAATCTCGAGTCAGTACTTTTGATGCTGGAAATTCCAAAAAATAACGACAAAAAGGAACTTTCCGCCGAGCAAATGTTCGCCTCACTTCACGGCATTTTGAAAGATACTGAACTTTTGCGTCAATCTGGCACCGCCCAGGAACACCTCAGTTTCGAAATTGTTTCCTCTGGCGGACAGATTCGTTTTTATGTCTACGTGCCAAAAACTCTCCAGAGCTTCGTCGAAGGTCAGATTTATGCGCAATACCCAAGCGTCCAGATTCACGTCGTCGACAAAGATTACACCGAAACCGTTCATAGTCACAATGTCGTCTACAGCTCGGAACTTTCACTTACCGAAAATGAAGTTTTGCCGATTAAGACCTTCGATACCTTCGAAGTCGATCCGCTCGCCGGCATTACTGGCACCCTCGCCAAACTGAATCCTGACAGCAACGAAGAACTCTGGATTCAAATCCTCACGCGCCCGGTCGCCGATTCTTGGCACCAAAAAACCGATGCTTGGGTCAAAGCCCAAAAGAACCCCGCTTCTTCACTCAAGCTTTTTAATATCGATTGGACCTGGTTAGCTGAATTACTCTCTGCGCTTTCTACTCCACCAAGTGGTGGCTCTGGTAGCCCAAAACCAGCCGTCGAGCTCTCTGAACGTGTCAAATCACAAATTTCTGCTGCCGAAACTAAGGCTACCAAACTCGGTTATCAGGTTAAAATCCGCCTTGCCTACCTCGGTGACAGCGAAATTAATGCCCAGCTCGACATGCAAGCTTTAGTCGGTACCTTCAAGCAATATAACTCCACCAACCTCAATGGTTTCAAATCCATCGGTGGCAGCTTTAACAGAGAAGACCTCGAAGCCTACAAGCTCCGTCAATTCACCGATGAGGGCTTCATCCTCAATATTTCTGAGCTTGCCTCGGTCTATCATCTACCACATACCTCAGTGGAAACCCCAAACATTGTTTGGGCCACCTCTAAAACTGCTGAACCACCAGCCAAACTCCCTCTCATCACCGGCATCGCCAGCAATGACGAAAATATTTCCGCCTTCGGCCTAACCAATTTCCGTGGGATTAATCATCAGTTCGGCATGCTACGCCGCGATCGCTCTCGTCATATTTACATCATCGGTCAAACCGGTGCCGGTAAATCTGGTCTGCTCGAGCTTTTTGCCCTTTCTGATGTTTTCTATAATCAGGGCTACTGTATCATTGATCCGCACGGTGATTTTGCAGTGAATAACCTCCGCTTCGTACCCGCTTCTCGCGTCAAAGATGTCATCTATTTTAATCCAGCAGACACGCAATATCCGGTCGGTTTCAACCCACTCGAAGTTTCTGATGCCTCGAAGAAGCCAAACGTTTGTTCTGAAGTAATCGGCGTTTTAAAGCGTATGTTCGGTGATTCTTGGGGTCCACGTCTCGAACATATCTTACGCTATACTCTACTTGCCCTGCTCGACCGCCCAGAGACTACCCTGCTCGACATTTCTCGTCTCCTCACCGATAAGGAATTTCGTAAAGAAACTCTCGATTATTGTACCGACGTCACAGTTTTACAATTCTGGAAACACGAGTTCGGTCAATGGAATGACAAACAAATCAACGAATCCATCGCTCCAGTTCTCAACAAGGTCGGTGCTTTCACTGCCAACCCAATTATTCGTAACATTATCGGTCAACCAAAATCCACCTTCAATGTCCGCCAGATCATGGACGAGGGGAAGATCTTGGTCGTCAATCTCTCTAAAGGTCTCATCGGTGAAGATAATGCCGGTATTCTCGGTGCCTTCCTGGTTACCAAAATCCAGCTAGCCGCCATGTCTCGTTCCGACATTCCAGAAGTAGAGAATCGCCGCCCATTCTACCTCTATGTCGACGAGTTCCAGAACTTTGCCACCGATTCCTTTGCCGTAATTCTCTCCGAAGCTCGTAAATACGGCCTCAATCTCACCGTGGCCAACCAGTACATCTCCCAGATGACCGAAAATGTGCGCAATGCCGTCTTCGGTAACGTCGGTACCACCATTTCATTCCGCGTTTCTGCCGACGATGCACCAATTCTTTCCAAGCAATTCGCCCCAGTTTTCGATGAATCTGATTTAATCCAAATGAACAACCGCCACTTTGTAATCTCCATGATTATCGGTGGGGAAAAGGTACCAGCCTTCTCTGCTACCACCCTGAATATCCCACATAGCCCTCACGATAATTTTGATCAAATCATCGCCCACTCCCGTGAATATTATTCCCACCCACGTGCTGAGATTGAACGACAAATTCGCGAGACAATTGAACAGAGCGAAAAATATAAGCAAGAACTCTCCAATTCTGGTCGCCAACCAGCTGATAAAGCTCCTCGTGAGAATCTTCCTACCTTGACGTTCATCAATGGCAAACCTTCGATGTCCGCTAAGCCTTTCGATACTAAAAAATTTTCACCAAACTCTGTTACTAATCAAGCCAAACCTGGACTCAAAGATCTTAAAGAGATTTTAGAGGCAAAAACCTCCGCGCAGACTCATTCCGAACCTCAAAGTCAATCTTCATCCCAAAACCAAGAACAGGGAAATACTCCCCTTTTCGTTAATCACGGTGCTTCTACATCTGTAATCAGCCAAAATTCTACCCCTGTATCAACTAATAGCTCAGCCCCTACTTCTACTCCTGTTTCCACCTCTGTTAAAGCCCCACATTCAAATACGACTAATCAACCAGAATCAGCCGAAAATCACGTACAAACACCTGAGAACGCTTCAAACCCAGCCCCATCTACACTAATGCAAAGCACAAACACTAACCATACCGGGACTCAAGCCAAACCACAAGGGAATCGTAATTTCAAAAGTCGCAACTTCCGTGGTCGCAATAACTTCAAGAAAAAGGGGAATAAACCAACTCCTATCTCTGGTCC
The DNA here is from genome assembly GCA_015257445.1 of Nanosynbacter sp. GTDB lineage: Bacteria > Patescibacteriota > Saccharimonadia > Saccharimonadales > Saccharimonadaceae > Nanosyncoccus. The sequence continues at coordinate 6,149 of JABZKE010000008.1, forward strand.
GAAGCCTACCCCAATTAACTAAAAATAAGCCCATTTAGGGCTTATTTTTCTTCTTTTACGCTTCTCCACCCCTGTTTGACCCGTAATCCACCCCTGTTATACTCCTATTCCACCCATCATTCTACCTCTATCTCACCCCTATTACGCCCTTGTTTTTACTTCTATCACTTCTCTGTTTATCATTTCCCCTCTCTGTTAACTAAAGCTTTTTATCTAATATAAATAAAAATCTGCACTAGTTGACCAAAATTCAAGTCACACAGGGGAATTACTCTAAATTAAAAATCAGGCCATACAAGCCATCATACGAGACTTTTTCTGCAAGACGATAAAAATACTCGTCCGAGCACCCAGAACCACATCTACGACCGTCTGACGGCCCACAAACCACCAATTTAGCATAAGCGAGATATTTTATTAGCTAATTTAGACGATAGTTTACCCATCTTTTTCTTAGATTCTTAATGTCGCACAATAACTATTGTTTCAAACATTGTAGTAGACATTCTTAACCTTAGATAAATTAATTTAATATAAAGGACTAAAAAATGTCAGAATTACAAGATTTTCACAACCAAGATCTAACGGATTCAATCAAGTTGCTTACGGTTAAGCAAGGTAAATCAAAAGAGGGAACTGATTACTATTACCTAGAACTCACGTTTATCAATGGATTCACTAAGCGCATTTTTGTCAACTCTACTGAATCTTTCGGATTCCTTAACGCCTTTCAATCTTTATAGGATTACCTCCCCATGAATATTAAGATTTCCGAAGCCGGATTCGATGATTATTCTTTGTATCTTGACACTATTACTCTTTTAGAACAAATTAAGACGCTTGAAGGACCTCGTGCGGTAGATAATACGCTCATGAGGCACCCAGAGCTTAAAGCGTTCCTTAAAGAACACCAGCGCAAGTGGCTTAATCGTATTGAAAAAGATTTATCTATCGGTGATTACAAAAGATAATATTTATGAAAGGGGTGTCGCTATGCCAGCTACACCAGCCGTCTCTGCCATGAATATTTCAGGTTTGTCTGACGCTCTAACTCTCGCTAAGTTCCAGAGTGTCATCGAAGCGGTTCTTCCGATCGTTGCCGTCGCCGTACTCGTAGGATTCTTATTCTACGTAGTCCGCTGGGCCATTGGTTTGTTCCGCGGAATCTAACTACGCCCTTGCTCGGGGGACTGCGTGAAGCAAGTCCCCCAGAGTGAGGGTTTTAATTTTAGGAGTTTATAATGCAAGTTTTAGCACAAGCTACCATTGATACGCTTGCGTGGTTTTTACAACCATTTGCTTATGTTTTAGTTATTAGTTGGGCTATAAGCCTATTTAGGAGAGATTAAAATGAATTATTTTGAATTACCATCTGGTTATAATTGTTTGCAAGTTTCTACTCTTGGGAATATGATTACTGCCCGTGCATCTAATTATTCTGATACTTATATTCTTAATGGTTTTAAGTGGGTTCAAGTTGAGCGTAATTATTTTTCTGGTCATTATAATAACACTTGTACTTACAATTTTACTGAAAAATATTTTGTCCCGCCATCTCTTCAATCTGCTTTTGTCCTTCCCGCTACTATAATTGTCTTAGCTTTCTTTACTGTTATTTATAAAATGTTTATGGGAATTAGGAGACGATAATGAAATGCTTAACAAAATTATCTTCCTTTGCATTTTTCTTTATTTTCTCTGCATTTTGTACTTTATTATTATCAGTCAATAACGTTAATGCTACCAACTCAATCAATAAAATTGGTTGGTTTAATTCTCATTATAGTATTGGTGCTACATCGGATTTTGACATTTCTTATAACCCTGCTGGTTCTAATCCTCGTGTCGTTGATGATACTAGAACATCTGACCCTATTAATGTGAATCGTCAAGTTATTTGGTTTTCTCTTCCTCAATCTGGTGCTGTTAATAAGCGTTCTGTTAAATTTGATTTCACTCTTACTTATTGGGGTAGTAATTCACTTTTTTGGTTTTGTCATCGTGGTTTTAATCCTCTTCTTGATATTTCTGTTGATGGTATTTCTGGTAGGGGTGTTGTTTCTAACTTTTCTTGTAATCGTTTTGTAGAAAATAATAATTCTATTATTAGGCTTTCAGGTTCTGTTTTCTTTTCTCCTGAGGGTGGTTTTGTTAAAGATCCTTATTTTCGTTTATTTATTGGTTCGTCTGATTTTCCTACTTCTTCTAATGCTCTTTTTTATCATATGCCTGCCATGAATTTTCCTCTTCGTAATCTTAAACTTAATTATTTTGATATTTCTAACATTGAACTTTATTCTGATCCTAATACTCAATTTCTTAATAATTTAGTTGTTCAAAATGAGACTATCATCAATCAGAATAATCAGCTTAACAATAGTATTAATAATCAGACTGAGCAGCAAAATCAACAATTTCAACAAAATAAGCAAGAAGAAAAAGACAGGGAAGATAAGGGTAAAAATGATTCTAAAAAATTAGGTAGTATTTTCAGCTTTACAGTTATGAATCCATTTTCCCCAATCTTTGATTTATTTGCCGGTGGTGGTTGTCGTCCAATCCCAACCATTGGCAAAATGCTAAATAAACCAAATGCTTCTTATTGCCCTTGGTTCCCGGGAAATATTAGATCTATCTTAACCCCTGTTTTAGGTATCTCTGCCATGATGTTGATATTTGGATTTGTTATTCGTTGGCTTAATAATTCAGGAGCAATATAATGGGTGAAATGATTGTAAACGGTATTAAATTGGCTTTTATTATTGGCCTCTCTGTTACATTTTTTACTGCCATTGTCAATCTTTTGAATTTAGTGGTTATGATTGCCTTTAATAATGTGATTGGTGAAGTTTTTCATATTATTTCCTGTTGTCTTCCATTTGATTCTAATGCTGTTTTTGGAGCTATTGCTTTGGCGATAAACGGTGTTCTTGCTTTTTTGGTTGCTCGTAAAATATATTCTATTTATATGCTTATTAAGCCGTAGTATTTTATAATTATTAATAATTAATTAAGGAGTTATTATGTCATTTAATGATTTAATTAAAGAATCTGTTAAGAATTCACCTGAGGGCTCTCTTCGTCGTATTGCTTCTTCGTTGGATCGTATCGCCGACTCTTTGGAGGAATTATGCGTAAAACTCAATCAGTAGTCAATCTTGACCCCATTGCCGTCAATAATAAACGAGATAACTCTATATTAGCCCGTTTATTTAAGACTCGTCGATTCGGTGGCAAGAAAATTAATAAGGAGATTCCTTATGGCCATTATATGTTTTGTGGTTCCCAAGGTGGTGGCAAGACCGCTAGCATGCTCTGGTATTTTGAGCGATTATGCAAGCAATATCAGAAAAAGGGCTGGAAGATTAATAAAATCTATTCTAATTTTGGAATAGGTGAGAAAATATCTAAAAATACGTTATTTTCGACCTTTTTAGACCTCCCTGAACTAAATAGGGAAGATAAGGTTATAAATTTCTTTTTATTAGATGAGTTCCATACTTATTTCCCAAAAGATAACTTCGATCGTGCCACTAAGTTATTAGTCGGTGATTTAGTCCAGTGCTTCTCTCAATTAAGAAAACGCCACTGTTTCGTTTTATCGTCATCTCAAATTTATGGCCGTCTCGATAAGTCTTTACGTGAACAGTGTCTCTATATGATTCAATGTCGCAGGTCTAAAATTTCCAATAAATTAGTTAATGATTTCATCCGTGGTGATGATATTCTTTGTGATGATCTAGGTCGTTGGTCTGGTAATCCTGAACGGATCTATGTCCACGGTCTCTCTACGATAAAATTTAATAGCTCTTTAATTATTAAAGAATAATCTCCCTTTTTGGCTTAATTGGTCATTAAAATCGGTTTAATGAATCAGTCAATGCCGTATGGCTTGACGGATTCATGCCGATTTTATAATTTAAGCCACCCAAAAAGGGAATCGGGCGTTATGTGGACGTAGTTCATAATAAGTACACATAACGCCTACTTTTGAAAGTGAGGTACATGCAAAAGGTGCAATATATATCAAATATAACGAAAGTTTACCCCTCTATGATTAAAGTCATAATATATAAAGAACCTGTATTAAATGTTATTTCCGACCGCATTAATTTCCGCCGTAATTTAAGACCAGAAGATAAATATCTACCTTCATATAGTTCTCTTAGACGCTCTAAGGTTGCTATTAAAGATATTATTTATTCCAATAATTTCAAGTTTTTCTGTACATTCACATTCGACCCCAAGAAACACGATCGTTATTCGTTCATCCATTGCAAGAATGTAATGCTTAAATGGTTTAGGAATCAAAAAGATAAACATTCACCTGAATTAAAGTACATCTGCGTTCCTGAATACCACAAAGATGGAGCAATTCACTTCCATGCTCTTCTAGCGAATTTTAACGGCCGTATGAAGGATTCAGGCCATAAAACAGGACAGGGAATCGCTATTTATAATTTAACTGGTTTTCGTGCTGGATTTTCGACTGCTTCCCCACTCGATGAGAATCTTGATGCTATTTCTGCATATATTTCTAAATACGTGACTAAGTCATTAATATCACAATTTAATCGCAAAAGATATTTCTGTTCTAGGAACCTATCAAGACCTGTGAAGATTAGAAATTCCAAACTATTTCAGAATACACCACCACTATTCAGAACCCGAATCGCTGACTTTGACAATATGCAAATTTACCACTTGCACAAATTTTAATATGATGTATCATAATACTAAGGTTATGCGTAATGTCGCACAATAACTATTTTGCGACAATAAAGAGGCGAATCCACCCATACATAATCAATCGTGTAGATCCAGCAATTTTCTTCTCGCAGACAGAGAATCATTAGATATTTTTCTCCCGGCCCACATCCATCGGCTCAGACTTAGCCAAATACTTCTTTAATC
>JABZKE010000121.1 GCA_015257445.1 Nanosynbacter sp.
GTGGAATATAAGCAATGAAAACAAAGATACCAATAAAGGCTCCGATTGACCCCACAATAGTATTGATTTTATTTTTAATATTATTCGACTTCATAAAATAGCCTCCTTTTTTAAATTAAACATAAACGATAATAAAGGAACATTGTGAAAACTGTCAAGTGATTTAGATAAGTCCTCACTATTGATATGGAGTAAAGGTAGCTTTTCCGTCTTCGTACTCACCAAGAAAAACTTGGCTAGGATGTGTAATCCCGTGTTTTTTAAGTTCTTGCTTTAGCCAGCTTTCATTTTTGCCGATGACTTCTAAAATATCAAATTGGACCTGACCATCGGTAATAATTGGAAATTTGGGGTTTTCTTCCCCTTTATGAATAACTAGTAGACTACCATTTTGCTCAATAATCGCGCGCTTAATCTTTTCGGTAGAATAAACACCATTGGTGCGTAATTTAAAAGCAAGATCATGAGCGCTGAGATTAATTTTTCGGCAATTATCAATATTAATCTTGCCATTATCAACGAGGATTAATGCTTTTCCGTCAAGAATTTGTTTAACGCGTACGTTGTGAGTTTTGATCCATTTTAGAGAAAGCACCAAAAAACACCAGATAGCCAAGATGGTGATGAATTCTAAAATAGAAATATTATTATTGTAAATTACGCCGCCAATAATACCACCAAGTACATAATTTTGAATTTGATCACTGGCGGAAGTCGGTGCAAGATTTCCCTTACCGGTAATATTGATAATGATAATGAGAGCGAGAAAGCCGATGAGTAGTTTTATAGTGAGTAGTAAAAAATCGTTCATAGATTACCTTGATTATGTTTTTATATTTTACGCTTTTATTTACGCTCTAGTAAGACTAGACATTCAATGTGTGGTGTGTGTGGGAAGAAATTATATCCGGTAACATCCGTAATTTGATAATTTTGAGTAAGCCTTTCGAGGTCGCGTACTTGGGTGATAGGATTGCAGGATAGGTAGACAAGTTTTTCGGGAAGTTTTTGATTGATCGTGTCTATAAGTTTAGAGTCGCAACCAGAGCGCGGCGGGTCAACAATAACAGTTGAGTTATGCTCGATATGATCATAAATGTCCTCAGATTTGGCAAGGATACCAGTGATTTCGGAGTTGCCTGTACTAGATTTTACCGATTCAATATTATTTAGTAGTTCACCGTGAGCAAATTTATCAACTTCGACAAGTGTGAGATTTTTATCTCCAGCAACAGTTAATCCGATGGTGCCAACGCCGGAGTAAAGGTCAACGACTTTGTTTTGGTCTTTAATAAAATCTTTAATTTTTCGTAAAACCTTTTCATATTCTGGAAGATTGATTTGGAAGAATCCGTTTGGAGAATAAGAAAATTCGTACCCCAAGATTTTATCTGTCAGATTTTCAAAGATAGGATGGGGTTGATAATTTTTATAAAGACCACCGCTAACTTCGCCCTGACGGTTGCAACGAAGAAGAAGAGACTGATATTTTCTGGAATCTTCTTGTTTAGCATTTAACTCATTGATAATTTCCATGGCGCGATGATAAATGGCTGGATTTTCGAGTGAAGAAGTGAGGATGGGGATTTTATGATGTGAACCACGACGGTGAATAGCCGGATGAATTTTAGCGGTTTCATGATCGTAGTAAAGTGAATATTCCATCTTATTGCGATAAAAATATTCATTATCACTTGGCTCAAAGGCTATTTTTGGTGCATCTAGCTTAGAAAAAAGTTCTTCGATAATTTGTTTTTTGACTAAATTCTCGTAGCTGATATCTAGAATTTGCCATGGCGAATTTGATAGATAATGTTCGTCACGCGGCAATACGCGGTGCGGATTAGGGTTTTCAATTTTCAGAGCTACAGCTTCGGTGAGATGGGATTTTTGTTTTAAAACCTGGTATTCGGTGATTTTTTCTCCTGGCATGGCGTTCCATAGGAAGATTTTTTTGCCATCTGAATTGGTCGCAATTCCCTGTCCGGTCGTAGCGAAGTTAATAACTTCCAGTGGAGTTTCTGGGGTGATAATTGGGTTTTTCTGCTTCATCTTATATCTAGCATAAAGTAAATAGAAAATTTCGCAA
>JABZKE010000122.1 GCA_015257445.1 Nanosynbacter sp.
TCGTCTCGTCGCTCGCGACTTTGACCGTGCCGCTGTCAACACTTTGAAAGAAGAAGTTGTCGAAGCTGCTGCAGAAACCACTGAAGCTACTGAAGCCTAAAACGAAAACAATCCCGTAAGGGATTGTTTTTTGATTTATTCGTCCAGCTCGAACCACTCTTCCAGCTTAAAATCTTTTCCGACCGCCGCCACCGCCAAAGTCGGTGTAAGGTCGGCATACTCCGGATGTGTCGCTAGGAATCCTGCTACCGCCAGACGCATTTTCTCTTGCTTTTTCTTATCGATGAAATCTAACCCCGCGCCAAAATCATTACTACCACGGTATTTTACCTCGGTGAAGTAAAGCGCTCTATCCTTCCTGGAAACAATATCCACCTCAAATAATTTTGTTTTATAATTTCTCGCGACAATTTCATGACCCGCCGTCACCAGATAGTCCACTACCACCTGTTCGCCTCGGTCACCTAGCTGCTTGCTGGTAATTTTGTTTGCGATCATCTGCCCATCCTGGTCGCCCAGTTGTTTGGTGGTAATTTTATTTTCGGCAATTTCTCGAACCGGGCGAAAACTGCGGCGATGTTCTGGGGTGAGACCAAATTCTTCCATCGCTTTTTGGTGTGCCGCCGTGCCATAGCCGACATGCTTGCCGAAGCCATATTCTGGATAAACCGCGTCTAATTCCGCCATATATTTGTCGCGTTCCACTTTCGCGAGAATACTAGCAGCAGAAATTTCTTTCACCAGAAAATCGCCCTTCTTCAGGGTAGAGACATATTTTTCCAGCTTGGTTCCCATCAAAAAATTCATCGTACCATCGATAATAATTTCGGAAAAGGGAACCTTAGTCTTTTGAATTTGCTCCACCGCTCTTCTGGTTGCTAGCCTCAAGGCCTCGCTTAGCCCCACCTCATCTATCTCCGCACTACTCACCCAGCCGGTCGCCGCCGCCAAGGCCTTTTCTTTAATCAGTACGTATAGTTCTTCACGACGCTTAGCAGATAATTTCTTCGAATCGGTTAATTTTTTAATCCACTCTGCATTCTCGGAATTTTGCCAATCACCCAAAATACAGGCGCCAATCACTAATGGCCCCGCATATGGCCCGCGCCCCACTTCGTCAATTCCTAAAATCATGGCTTAGCTCCAGATATATTTTTTGCATTCTTGAAATCTCCGAACCTCTTTGGCAGCTGTTTCATTTTTTACTTCAAAATGGACTTTAGAGATTATTTACTAACATTGAAACGAAATTCTACAATATCGCCGTCTTCCATCACGTAAGTCTTACCTACGGTGGCTAGCTTTCCAGCAGCTTTCACCGCCTGTTCACTACCTAGCGCTACTAGGTCATCATATTTCATCACATTCGCCGCGATAAAGCCTCTCTGAAAATCAGTATGAATCGTGCCGGCCGCCTCTGGTGCAGTGGCACCCTTTTTGATAGTCCAAGCTCGCACTTCTTTCTTGCCGGCCGTCAGGAAAGATTGTAATCCTAGCGTGTCATAAGCGGCAATGATTAGCTCCGACAAGGCATCGTGATCTACCCCATAGCTACTGAGAAAATCTTTCTTCTCCGCCAAGGTCATCCCCACCATTTCTTCCTCGAGTTTTGCATTGACGAAAACCGCCTGATTTGGCGCCACCAAGGCGCGCATCTCTGTCTTTAGCTCTTCGTTCGTCAGCTCATTTTCGTCCACATTGAACATGTAAATCACTGGCTTCTCGGTAAGGTATGGAATTTTTTCTTCCTGCTCCTTGTTTTTCTTACGTTTTGCTTCCACTTTCTCGCGAGTTTCGAGGTCTGCGAGTTCCAGCTCAGTTTGAATAATTTCGATATCTTGTTTCGGGTTTACCTCTGCAGCTGTATTTGAATCTTTCGAGACGTGTAAAATATCGTCGTTCTTAAACACGCGCACCACGTGGCAGATAATCTGGCATTCACGGATGTGAGCAAGGAATTTATTCCCCAGACCTTCACCTTTCGAGGCGCCCTCGACCAGTCCCGCGATGTCAACAAATTCCACGGGGGCCGGAATCACTTTTTCGGTTTCGTACATTTTGGCCAAAACATCGAGG
>JABZKE010000123.1 GCA_015257445.1 Nanosynbacter sp.
AATCGTCAGCTTGATATTCGGCATCAATTTTAAGATTTCTGGATGGTATTCTTCGGCGATAAATTTTCGTGGTGGTAGGTCGCCGGTCTTGCCTTTGCCTGGGTAATAAAAATCCATCGGCAGAATTGCAATCTTCTCAGAATAAAATTCTTCCTCACTCACCCCCATCCATTCGCGCAATTTTTCGCCTGATTTATCCGCGAACGGCACCCCACTCTCTTCGACCTTTCGGCCTGGCGCCTGACCGATGATTAGTATTTCTGCCTGATCACTCAGTTGGTAGATTGGTCCCACGCCGCGCTCGGTATAGGATTCATTTCTCGGATCCTGTCTTAATTTTTCCGTAATTTCATCAAATTCATTCATCGTAATTCGATAATATCACTTTTATGCTAAAATAAAATAAGTCACATTTAATTTGTTAGGAGGTAAATGGCTAATACAAATAAAATTCTCTCTGTTGAAAAAGTTACTAAGACTTTTGGCAAGGGAAATAGCCTCACGAAGGCCGTCGATAATCTTTCTTTCTCCGTGAAGAAAGGCGAATTTCTCGCAATCATGGGCGCCTCCGGCTCTGGTAAGAGTACTACATTAAACTTGATTTCCACGATCGACCGTCCAACCTCAGGTCAAATTCTTGTCGATGGTACCGATATTACGAAACTCAAAGGCGAGAAACTTAACCGCTTCCGTCGCGAATCACTCGGTTTTATCTTCCAAGATTTTAATCTCCTGGATAATCTCACTGCTTACGAAAATATCGCGTTGGCGCTTTCGATTCAGAATGTCAAAGCCTCAGAAATTGACGAAAAAGTCAAAGCCGTCGCCAAGAATCTCGATATCGAAGCTATTTTACAAAAGTTCCCATATCAACTTTCTGGCGGTCAAAAACAACGTGTAGCTTCCGCTCGCGCCATTATTACTAATCCGAAATTAATTCTCGCCGATGAGCCTACTGGTGCACTTGACTCCAAGTCTTCTAAGCTTCTCCTCGAACGCTTCGATTATCTGAATCAAGAACTTCAGGCTACTATCCTCATGGTCACTCATGATGCTTTCTCGGCCAGCTTTGCTACCCGCATTATTTTCATTAAGGATGGCCAAATTTACGATGAAATTCACCGCGAAAATAAGACTCGCAAGGAGTTCTTCGATGAAATTATCCGCGTGATGTCTACCCTAGGTGGAGGCGATGCTGATGTTATTTAAGCTTTCGTTTCGAAATATTACACGCAGCATCAAGGATTATGCGATTTATTTCTTTACGTTAGTGCTCGGTGTTACGCTCTTCTATGTTTTTAATTCCGTCGGCTCCCAAGCGGCTGTGCTTGAATTAAATAATTCTCGCAAGCTCATCGTCGATTTGCTCGCGAAAATTCTCTCTGGTATGAGTGTTCTCGTGGTCTTTATTCTCGGTGCTTTGATTATCTACGCCTCGCGTTTTCTGATTAAACGTCGTAATAAAGAATTCGCCATCTATCTCACGCTCGGTATGAGTAAGCGTAAAATCTCGCGTCTCCTCTTCTTCGAAACCTTGATGATCGGTGTAATCTCCCTCGGTGTCGGTCTCTTACTCGGTATCGGTGTTTCGCAGTTAATTAGTATCCTGATCGCTAAGCTTTTCGAAACCAATATGGATAAATTTACTTTTGTCTTTTCCGAAAAAGCCTTCTTTGATACCATTCTTTACTTCGGCCTCATCTACCTCATTGTGATTTTCTTCAATACCATCATTGTCGGTCGTCTGAAGATTATTGAACTACTTCAGGGTAGTAAGAAATCCGAAAAAGCTTTCCTCAAAAATCCACTGCTTCGCGCCATTGTCTTCATCGTTTCTGCTTCCGTACTTGGTTATGCTTATTGGTGGGTGAATAATGACAAAGTCTCCCTCATGGATCGTGTCTATAATCTCCTCTGGCCGGTTATTGCTGGCGTGGTTACCACTTTCCTAATCTTCTGGTCGCTTTCTGGTTTGATTATGGAAATTGTTACTCGCAGCAAAAAGTTTTACTTCAAGGGTCTAAATC
>JABZKE010000124.1 GCA_015257445.1 Nanosynbacter sp.
ATGATTATCGATTTTGGGGAAAATTCGACGGATCTGGTAGTGATGTATCTAGGGGCGCCAAGATTGGTGCGATCGATCCCGGGTGGACTTTCTGCCTTTATCAAAACCGTAGCGAATGGGCTGTCGATTTCAGAAGCACAGGCAAAACAGTTTATTTTGCAGTATGGACTTTTGCAAGATCAGTTTGAGGGGAAAATTTACCAAACGCTTTCAAGTAATTTGGAAGGTTTTACGATGGAATTAGTGAAGTCGGTGCGCTTCTTCCAGAATAAATACACGGGTGCGCAATTTGGGGGAATTATTCTTTCGGGTTACGCGGGAATTATTCCACTTATGGCAGAATATATTGAAGCGAAGACGGGTATTTCGACGATTCAGGGTAATCCATGGCAATATGTACGCGTCAATGAGCAGCAACAAAAATTACTACTTCCAGTAGCCTCAGAATTCGGAGTGGCGATCGGTCTGGCAGAAAGGAGCAATGACTAATGAAAAAAATCGATTTTAAAACCATGCATCTTTCTGATATTCCTGATGTGATTAAAAGTATTTTTACTGGTGAAACCGATAATGAAATGATGACGGGGCAAACTGGTAAATATGAAATTAACTTGGTGCCAGATATCAAGACGGATATGCTGAAGCTAATGAAGCTGCGCAACATGATTGTGTTTGGTTGCGTGGTGGTTATTATTGCCTCATCGGTGTTTACGGCGTTTCTGGCGATTTTTAAGGGCGCCCAGGATTTGACAATTGCAAGTCAGGGAAAGCATATCGAGAATCTTTCGAATACAATTAATCAATATTCGGAATTACCAGATTTCTTAAATATCCAAGATCAATTAGCCAAATTGAAATCGATTAACGATAACCGTTCAGTGTTGTCGCGAGTTTTTCCGGTGTTAAAAAATCTTTTTCCAACCAATAAAGACACGATTAAAATTTCGGATTTGAATGTAAATCTTTCGACTTCGACGATAAATTTTGATGCGCAAGCAAATGCGGGGGAAGAACCATACATTGATTACCGCGTACTGGAATCATTTAAGAAATCAGTGAATTTGATGAAATATGATTATGGCCGCTTTGTGGATGCACAGGGGAATTTGATTCCATCACGTTGTATCGAGGAGACGGATGCGGCGGGAAATATTTTGACCGATAATGGCAATACTTATGCGATTTGGAAGCGCGGTCTAACAGATTGTGATCCTTCACGAAATGATCATCAAAAGAAATCAGCTTTGACTCAGTCAAATAATAATTCGAATGTTTCGAATACAAACTTAAAGAGTGATTTTGGCAAAGTAAAAGCTAAATCAAATGTTTCAGACGACGTCGAACATGTGGAAAATACGGAAAAGAGTGGCAACGTAGAAAATAATGGTGATGTGGTCAAGACAGATATTCAGACAATTATTCCAGACGAAAAGATTTGGCGTAGCCCACTATTCGATCTTTGGTATAAGCACGAAAAAATGCGTACGGCGGATGACGGAATTCAAGATACGCTTGATACTAACGCAGAAGTTTCGGAATCAGAAGTGAATGGCGTGAAGACTCGTACGCAAAAAATTAAGAATGTGAAAAATTACATCTATACACCTTCGATGGGATTGGACGGTAAAATTTCGAGCGTGCCGCACTTTGAAAGTAGCTGTATTACTTATAAGGGCGAAAAGAACGGCGATAATGTGAAATGGTCGGCGGAAAATAAATGTAAGATGGTGCCAAACGGCATTCGCGTGACAGATTCTTCAAACGGTCGTGATTCGAGTTCTAACCTAGTTTTGCGCTTCTCGACAATTATTAATGTGGATCCAGAACTTTTCAAGTTTACTAACAAGCACATTTTGACATTCGGCCCATCGGGGCAAAACGTAACCGACTCTTATCTTCAAGTGGAAGGCATGTTCGCAGCACCAGCCAAGGACTGTGCAAAAGATGATGCGGAATGTGTGGGGCAAAAAACTTCAGCAGGAACAAACAATTAAAGAAGGTAAAAATGAGTGAATTAATTTTAACAA